>JAERMN010000225.1 GCA_016844625.1 Deltaproteobacteria bacterium | reverse complement strand
ATTGACCAAGCATTTGCCGATCCGAGCGATGCCGGGATAAGCGCGAAAGCGGCCAATCCCAATGCCGCGCGCTTCTTAATCGATTATCTCTGTTCGCCGGAGGGCCAGAAAAAAGTCGCCGAGACCCACGAATTTGTTTTATCGCCGGGAGTCTTTCCAGCGATCAAAGGCGCGGAAAAAATCATGGCCAACTTGATCCTATTGGAAGATCCCAGCGCCGAACAATTGCAAAAGCTATTCAGTGATTTCCGTCAGTTATTTGTCGCGAAGTAGAACCGAATGACAGCGCCATGCTTGACTTAGCTGAGGTCGGTCGGTAGCTTTTGAAGGGTTTCCACTAATCGGAGGGATGAATGAATATCCGTAGAAAATGTTTCGCTCTGTTTGCCGGGGTCCTCGCGGTCACTTTAAGTAGCGCGCCGCTGCCGGCGCAGCAGATCAACGTCGACGCCGCTAAACAGGAAGGCAAAGTTGTCGTCTACGGCGCGCAGGTGCCGCAAGCGATGAAGGGCCTCCATGCCGCCTTTGAAAAAAAATATGGCATTGCCGTCGAATACTGGCGTGGCTCGTCGACTCAGGTCTCCGAGCGGGCGCTGACGGAGTGGCGCGCCGGCAAGCCGGGCTTCGATGTGATCGAAAGCAATCGCGGCGTCCAATTGATCATGCGCGACGACGGGCTGTTCCAGAAGTTCATTCCGCCGTCATCAGATAAGTTTCCGGCCCAGTTCAAGGAGAAGGACGGCATGATCACGCCCTGGCGGGTGCTGCCGATCAGTATCCTCTACAACACCGATATGGTGAAGCCGAACGAGCTGCCGAAAACATTCGATGATCTGACGACGCCCAAATGGACGAATAAGCTCACCATGCCCGATCCCACGCGGCACACCACCACGGCGCAATTTCTCTGGAATCTGAACAAATTCAAAGGCGACAAATGGCTCGACCTGGTCAAAGGCTTGGCCAAACAGAAACCGCTGCTGGTGGAATCCCTGGCACCGGTGACGACGACGATCATCAAGGGCGAGGCGCCGGTGGGCATCACCTACATCAAATACGTCAAGCAATACAAAGGGCCGGTCAGCTACGTGTTGATGGACAAATATCTCAGTGATCCGAACTACATGAGCCTGAGCGCCAAGACGGCTCGTCCCAACGCGGCCAAGCTCTACCTCGATTTCGTCTGCTCGCCCGAGGGGCAAAAGCTGACGGCCGAAGAAGGCGAGTTCGTCATGGCTCCGGGCGTCTTTCCGACGATCAAGGACGCGGAAAAGGTCGCTCCCAACATGGTTTTTATGGACAATCCGTCCGAAGACGAGTTCAAGCAACTGATGGGCAGCACCTTCCGGGACATCTTTTTCGGCAAATAGTCGCGGCGGCATCGCTGTGAATCGACGACCTTTAAAGAGGGCTGGCCTGCGCGTCAACCGCAGGTCGGTCCTCTTTCTCTTTCTGTGATGGCAGTGAAAGATACCAGTCTAAGCGGCGTGGCAGCGTCGACTCGCATTTTCGATTACCCCCTGCGGGCGTTCCGGCAAAATCCTCAGCTCATGGTGGTGGTGGTGATCGGCATCATCATCGCGTATCTCAGCCTGTCGCCCACGCTGATGCTCTTTTATGGCAGCTTCCTGAGTAAGCCGCTCGGCGTGCCCGGAGACTTTACGCTGGCCAATTACGTGAGCGCATACAGCGATCCGCTCACTTACCAGCTGCTGTTCAACTCGTTCATCTTCGCCAGCGGTTCGGCCGTGCTGGCGACCGGCTTGGCGGCAACGCTGGCGTGGATCTCAATTCGCACCAATGCACCGTTTAGAAAGTTTTTCGAATTGACGGCGATCATTCCCAATATTTTTCCACCAGTGATGCTGGCGGTGTCGTGGACGGTGCTGTTGAGCCCGCGCACGGGTTTGATCAATCGCCTGTTGATGGAGGGGTTCGGCCTGGAAAGCGCTCCCCTGAATATCTACTCCATCGGTGGAATGATCTTTGTGGAAGCCTTGATCACTGCGCCGCTGGCCTTTCTGCTGATCTCGGCGGCGCTCTATTCGATGGACCCGTCGCTTGAAGAGTCCGCGCGAGTGGCCGGATCGTCGAACCTGCAGATCGCTCGGCGCATTACTTTTCCGATTATCCGCCCAGCGTTGCTGGCGGCGATTATGCTCAATTTTGTGCGCGCCATCGAGAGCTTCGACACGCCGGCGATCATCGCTCTGCCGGCGCGCATCGAAGTATTTACAACCAAGATCTACCGCGAAGCCATCGGCGCCTTTCCGCCGAACCAGAATCTCGCCGCGGCCTACGGCGTGTCGTTACTGGTCGTGACGATGCTGTTCGTTTATTTCTACCGACGCCTGACGGCGCGCTCGGAACGCTATGTAACCGTGACCGGGCGCGGTTATCGACCGATGATCATCGATCTCGGCAAGTGGCGTTACGCCGCCTCGGCGCTGGCGGGTCTGATCCTTCTATTGGTCGTGGTCTTGCCGTCCATGGTGATGATCTACGTTTCCTTCATAGCGTATGTGCACGTGCCGAGCGCGAAAACCTGGGAGTTGCTGACGCTGGATAATTACCGCACCAATTTGACCGACGCGCGCACCTACCGCGCCTTCCAGAATAGCGTGTTTCTCGCCGTCGGCGGCGCGACGCTATGCATGCTGCTCGCGTCGTTGACTGCCTGGGTGACGACCAAGAGCAAGACCGCGGGACGCGGCTTGATCGAGGCGCTCACTTTCATCCCTTGGGCTTTTCCGGGGACGGCGCTGGCCATCGGTTTGCTATGGACCTATGTTTTCATGCCGCTGCCGATCTATGGCACGCTGTGGATTTTGATGATCGCGTACATCACCCGTTTTTTGCCCTATGGCCTGCGCACGATGACCAGCACCATCGTGCAGCTTCATGACGATCTTCCACAAGCGTCGATGGTTTGCGGCGCCGGTTTCCTGACCACCTTCCGGCGCATTATGCTGCCGCTGCTCCGTCCCGGTTTTCTCGCCGGATGGATTATTTTAGCGACGATTTTTCTGCGCGAGTTCAGCGCTTCGGTATTTCTCTATTCGCCAGGGTCCGAGCCGTTGGGGCCGTTGCTTTATCATTTTTACGTCGACGGCAATCTGGGACCGATGTGCTCACTGGCGCTGATCGTCAGCGTGGTCTGTATCGTCTTGATCGTGATCGCTAGAAAAATCGGCACAGCAGGCGGCGCATTTGAGGGACATTAAACAATAGGCTGGTGGTGCGAGGCATGAGGCAGCAGTAACATGGATGACAATACGGCGAAAAAATTGATCGAGAAGAACTTGTCCTATGACGAGGTTAAACGGCTCACTGTGAAATTGGTGCAGCATGCTAGCCCGCAAACGCAGTTGCTTGAAACCGAACCGCAGGTGCTAGCGCTGATCCGCGATGTTGTCAAAGCGGAACTCGAGCAGGCCGGCCTTCATCCCGCCATCGACAAGATGGGAAATCTTATCTTACGTCTGAAGGGGCGCTCGTCCGAGGGTCGGCTGATGCTGGTGGGCTACGCCATGTGTGCGGCGCCGAGCACGATGCAGAATCCCTATTCCGGCGAGGTCGTCGACGGCGCGCCGTACAAACTCGCCGGCGAATGCGTTTGGGGCCGCGGCGCTTGCGAACAGAAGGGCAGTTTGGCGGCGATGATGGCGGCGATGCGCTTTCTCGGCGCCAACAAAGTCGAGCTGCCGAGCGACCTCTATTTTGTCGTTAGCACCGCCGGCGAGACCGGCAAGCATGATTCGCTGGCCTATGTGCTCGATCACGGCAGCGTGGATGCTGACTGGTGCATTATCGACGGGCCGCCAGAAATTCAACTGGGCAACAAAGGCCGCGTCGATGTCTTGGTGATCGTCAAAGGCAAGCAGGCGCATAGCAGCCGGCCCTGGGAGGGCATCAACGCCATCGATGGGGCGATGCAGGTGCTGGAAAGACTCAAGCCCTTGATGCCGTTTCCAGAAAATCGCTCGCACCCCGATCTCGGTGACGTGAGTCTGACCACCAACGCCATCGAAAGCTTTCCCAAAGCGACCCACACGATCCAGAGCGAGTGCCGCATCATGTTCGACCGCCGCTTGCTGCCCGGCGACGATCCGGCCAAGGCGATTCAACAAATGAAAGACGCCATCGGTGTCATCGAACCGTTCGAGATCGAAGTGCAGCCGCGCGCCTTCATGTATCCGAGCGAAGTAGCCAAGGATGCCGAGGTGGTGCAGGTCTTGGAGCAGGGGATACGAACGATGCTCAACTACGAGCCCAGGTTTAGTTTTTCCACGGCGGCCAACGACACGGGGCTATTCAATCACCGCGGCATCCAAGCGATCAACTACGGCTCGCGCGATATCCGCTTCCAGCACACCGATCATGATCTGGTGCCGCTGAGTAACGTCTTTAATGCGGCGAAGGTTTTTGCCTTTCTGGCGATACATCGCTAGCGGGAGCGGAATGCACAGGTTCAAGCCGTTCAAATAGTTCAAATAGTTCAAGCTGTACGGATAAAACGGTTTGAACGGCTTGAACGTTTTGAACGGAGGCTGTCTTCAGCCGGTTGAACGATTTAACGAGTCTCATGCTTTCTTAACATCCGCAGGTAGTAGTCCCACAGATTAAGCATCGCATCAGGGCGATAAATCCGTTTTCTCTTTATTAACGCGTCGGCATCCGTCGCCCAAGAGAACGCGCCCATCGACGCGGCGGCGACTTGGGTCTTGGCGCTATGTTCGAGCAGGACGCCGCGGATGCAGGCCTCTTCGATGCTGGTGCCGGCGACGACGATGCCGTGATTGCGTAACAGTACGATGTTATGTTCACCGAGTAATTTCGCCACGGCGCTGCCTTGTTCGGCAGTGACGATCAAGTCGGATGATTCTTCGAACTTGCTGATCGCCGGCGGATAGAAGGCGCAACTTAGATTGGTAATCGGCAATAGCCGGTGCTCCGATGACGCGATAATTGTCGAGTAGGTCGGATGGGTGTGGATGACGCATTTGATTTCCGGATTGGTCCGGTAAACTTCACTGTGAATCGGAAACTCGTTGTGCCGTTTGCGCTTGCCGGCGAGCGGGTTGCCTTCGAAGTCGATCAGTACCATGTCTTCCGCGGTCGCCTCTTCAAGGCCGATGCCCGAACCTTTGATCCAGTATTCGTTGGGCTTGTCCGTTAGCGCCGAGACGTGGCCGTAGATCATATCGTTATGGCCTTGCATGGCGAGGATGCGGCAGGCCAAGGCGAGTTTTTCCGGTAGGGTCATCGAATTCCTCCTAAAAGTTTTGATTCTTCCGGGTTTATTGTGAAGAAGTTTTCACCACGAAGGACACGAAGAGCACGAAGGAAAAAAACTTTAACCGCAAAGAACGCAAAGGATTTAGATTTCATATCTGTGCGGCAACCGCCCTGTGGTTGCCCTTACCGATGCGACAGAGGGGACGAATTTATATTTACAAATATCCGAACCCTTCGTGGCCTTCGTGATCTTCGTGGTGAAGGAAATCAAGGTGATAGTGCCAGGTTACCCATACGAAACGTGAAGATGCCAAATTGTTAGCAGCCGCTGAGCGAGGTGCTTGGGTTCGGCAAGCTAGCGATGGCGCCAGCGCGCATGGTCATCGCGGTAGTATCTGCCAAATACCCGCTTCGGGTGGTTGAGAACCTCGCGTTTGACGTCGGGGTGGCGCTTTAAGAATTTTTCCAAGTCGTCATGCTTGGAGAGATATTTTTTGCTGTTGGCGCAGCTCGGTGGACACTTTGGGATGATCCTGAAGAAAGTCGTGAAATTGGCGAATTTCGTTTCTCACCTGGTCATGATCGCTCCAAGCCGGTGCTGCCGCGGCGAAGAACGATAGCGCAAGAACGATTGCGAGCGCGAGCGCTGAAAATTGCCGGCTGTGTTGGTTCAACGATTTCATGGGAGTCCTCCTTCTGGCTAGTTAGACGCTGCCATTTAAGACTTATTTAAAGGGGAGCAAAGGCGCCCCGCACAACGTCCTATTATAACAAACCTTGGAGGTGAGGAATGAACTATTTAACCCAAAGGTTCGCGCCATGGGTGAGACGGAGGTCAAGAGGGGCAAGGGAGTGCGCGCCGTTGATCAGGACGGCGGAATAGGGCGATGGGCCGTATTCGCGCAGCCAATTGATCAGCGGACTGCTAGGGTCGCGTGGGGTCAGGAAGTCGAACGTATGCGGCCCAGCTTGATAGCGCAAGCCGTCCGCGCCGAGGTTGGCGTCGGAAATCGTTTGCCCGGAAGTTCCCAGAAGTGCGCTGTACCATTTTTTGATGGCCGAAAGTTCTCCCACGGCGAGCGTCACTTTTTCAATCCCGGTGATTTTGTTTCGGTGCAGAAACTGTTGTGGAATTCGCTCAGCGCGTGGCGTTACATCTTCGATGAGAAAGGGCGCCACGCCGCGATGGCTGCCGGTCGCCAAGGACAGCAGCCACTTGAGTTCATAACCATCGGGCCGTTTGCGCGACCACGGCACGGGTTCGTTGATCGCCACGCCGGCGTCTTGCAGTTGTTTGGTGTCGCCCCTGAGATCGTCAGTTTGAAAACAAAAGTCGACCAAGCGCTCGCCCTTGGTAAGCGGGTCCCACCAGCGATGATCGATCGCCTCACGATAGAAGGCGATGATTTCTAGATACGAGCCGTCTTGAAACGAGATCAGCACATTGTGACTACCGACCGGATGCTGCCCACCGGGGACGACGGTAAAGCCAAGCTGTTCATAGTCCTTGGCCGCTCGGTCGAGCTCTTTGACGACAACAACGAGATGATCAATCCCTTGTATCATAAATGCCTGGAGCGATGGAGTACTGGAGTATTGGGTTGAATCTTCTTACCCAGTACTCCATCATTCCATTACTCCAACACTCCCTGCTTTATCTGAACGCCGGCGCCACTTCGTCGAGAAATCTTTTGAGTTGACCCTTTTGATCCCAAGAAGTCATGCGCAGCGTGATATGCTCGATGCCCGCCGCGAAATAAGCCCTCAGTTCCTCGATGCACTGTTTCGGACTGCCCGCCGTGGTGAAGCCTTCGACGAACTTCATGCTAAAATTGGACGTGTAATATTTATCGAGAAACGCTTTGCTTTCGTCTAGCGCGGCCTGGCGGTTCTCGTTGATCGTGATGTTGTGGTAAAGCGAGCTGCCGATCTTCGCCGGGTCGCGGCCTTCTTCCTTGGCCATGGCCAGGATGCGCGTCCACTGCGATTTGAATTGTTCCGGCGTCACTTTGTTGGTCATCCAGCCGTCGGCGTATTTCGCCACGCGCCGCAGTCCCTTCTCGACGGCGGGCGAGGGCGCGCTGGCGCCGTCTTTCCAGGTGAGGCCGGTAGGATTGCTGGCGATCCAGATCGGCAGCGGATTTTGCACCGGGCGCGGTTGAATGGTCACGCCTTCGAATTCGTAAAAGCGGCCTTTGTGCGATGCTTTCTCTTCGTGAAAAAGCTTTTTGAGGATGACGATGCCTTCTTCGAGACGTCCGACACGTTCGGTGTCTTTGATGCCCATGACTTTGTGTTCCAACGCTTGCGCAGGGCTCTGTTCATTGGGGCCGCCCAGACAAACGGCGAGCCATGAGCGGCCACCGGAGATCACGTCCAAGCTCGCCCACTGCTGTGCGAGTAAAGCCGGGTGACGATGCGGAAAGGTCGCCATGCAGCCGACAGCAAGTTTCACCTTTTTGGTAACGACCGCTAGCGCCGAGAGTAGGGCGATTGATTCGAGCCGCGGTTTCGCAAGCAAGCTGTCGCCCACCCACACCGCGCTAAATGCGCCTGAATCTTCGCCGCGCTTGGCCATGTCAAATAGTTCCGGCACCGTCACCGCGCCGATGATCACGCCGCGGTTCGCGAGAGTCAGTCCAAATGAAGCCATAGAATGCCTTTCAGAACTCGGAAGATTTGCCCGCGTTTATAACACATGGGGTCGTGTTTGCGAAATGTCGCTTAGAGATTATTCACCACGAAGGCA
>JAERMN010000659.1 GCA_016844625.1 Deltaproteobacteria bacterium | reverse complement strand
GCCGCCAAAATGAACTCAAAATCAGAAAATTCAAAACAGTGAATTCAATGCTTCCCGTTTGGAGCATTCTAGTTGTTTTGTTTTTCATCATTTTGGATTTGTTTCGAGTTTCGTGCTTCGGATTTCGTGCTTTCTGTTTGGATCATATGAATTTGTTTCGAATTTAGGATTTATCGCCTCATTTTTTTTCAGTGACTTCAACCTTATGATATTTTAAGTGACGGTTGTACCAGTCGACGACATTGGCCGCGACATCGTCGAAGTAATCGTTGTAAATGCCGTAGTGGGTGGTCTTCTTGTAAAGGACTAATTTTTTCGGCTCGCCGGCCTTTTCGTAAAGATCGAAGGATTGTTGTTCCGGCGTGACCGCGTCGCCCTCGACGGCGATGAAAAGCACGCCGCGCGGCGAAATCTTGTGGACCACGTCGATGGGACTGTACTCCAAGATCGCCTCGGCGCAGGCGAGCGGCATGGCGTCGGGAATTTTATCGGCCACATCTTTCTTGATCGTGGTGGTCTGGCGCTCCGGGGTTTGCACCATGATGCCGCCTTCGCGGGCGCTCACTATGGCTCCCTTGCCAGTTGCGGCACGTTGCTTGCGGTCAGCTTCGATACTTTTCAAATAATCGACCCATTCGTACTCGCGCCGCATGGAGTGCAGCCATTCGCGGCCGCTGCTGACGCCGAGATAGCTGACGCAGCATTTCACTCGCGCATCGATGGCCGCGATGTAGACGGCATTGCCGCCGCCGGTGCCGCCGGAGCCATAGGTGGCGAGCCGATCGGGATCGATGTCCGAGCGAGTTTCCATAAAGCTCAGCGCGCTGCGAATGTCCTCCGCTTGCCATTTCGGCATCACCCAGCCGCGGTCGTTACCTTCGCTATCGCCCCAGCCGCGGTAGTCGAAGCAAAGACAGGCATAGCCCGCGGTGCAGAGCTTCTCGAACATCAAGATGTAGTGCTTGGCGTCCTTGAGGCCGAGAAAGCCGGGACCCTGGACAATGCCGGGATAAGGCTTGCCTTGATCGGAATCAGGCAAGTAGAGCACGCCGGCGAGCTTGATGCCTTCGCTGTAAAAATTAACTTTCTCGGTGCGCATCTTAGAACTCCACTAGTTCGTTCAAACCGTTCAATTCGTTCAAGCCGTTCAAACCGTTGTAAGAATTAGATTCTGACGTTTTGAACTGTTTGAACGATTTGAACGGCGGTTAGGCCCGGACAGCCGGCAACACTTCTTCGCTAGCGGAAGCGCAGGTCGAAAACGATATGATTGAGGCCGGCCTCTTCGTAGCGCTTGGTATCGCGGGCGATGTCCGCCGGGGTTCCCGCCATTAGCAGTCCCTCGATGTCTTCGACTGTAGAGAAGGTGCCGGATTTCGGCTTCACCCAGGTTTTTTTGGCAGGGGCGTTGCCCTCGTTGATCAGACCCTTAACGTTAACCTTGCTGAGAGCGACGTCTCGGTTCTTGTCGATGCTGGTGATGGGGATCGCGCCGGTGGTGACCATGGGGTGTCCAGCGAGCTTGCACTGTTCTTCGAGGTACTTGACCATCTTGTTAAAAGTCGCCGTGGGAATCCGTCCAGGCATCCAGCCGTCGCAATAGTCCGCCGCGCGGCGGCAGGAAGCCGGCGTGCCACCGCCGTACCAAATCGGAATCGGTTTTTTCGGCGTCGGTTTGAGCTCGACGTCTTTGAAATCGTAGTAATCGTCTTTGTAACTGATCTTTTCACCGGCCCAGAAGCGGCGGCAGAGCAAGGCGTTGACCTTCGCTATGTTGGCGCGATCTTGTAATGTCGTCTTGGTATGACCCGCCGCTTCGAATTCATGGGGAAAGGTACCGAGGCCAAGACCCATGATGATATTGCTGTCGCACATCGTGCTGAGGCCCGCCATGGATTGGGCCAGATGGATCGGATGGCGGTGCGAGATCATGGTGCCGGTGCCGAGAACCAGTTTCTTGCAGACCGCTGCGACCGCCGCGAGGATCAGCAAGCCCTCGATGTGGGTATTATCTTCGCCTTCCATGCCGTGCGGTTCGAAAACCAGGTGGTCTCTGACCCAAACCGAGTCAAAGCCATAGGCCTCGGCCTTTTTTGATCCTTCAATACACCTTTCCGCCGAGCCATACTCGCAAAAGTGGGGTAACAGTAATCCAAATTTTAACTTCGTCGCCATTTCTCTCTCTCCTTAGTGATTTAATTTGGTTGCTGATGAAAGAAAAATCATTATCACATTTTTCTCGGCATTGTCTATCAGGGGACGGAGCCGCGAAATATTTCAAGTTGACAGCGATTCCAGCGTCGCAGTAACGTCACTAAAAAAGAAAGGGGTGCTTGACCATGGCGGGACCAACAAAAGAATTTGAAGTCCATCCCTATGTCCAATTCATGTTGGACAAGTACAGTCCGTATCGAAAATGGATCGAGTCCGAAGGCGTGCCGATCGTCGGCGGCGCTTTCGTCCAAGACGTGCGCACGGAGAAGCTTGAGTATTGGCAGCGCAAAGATTGCAAGGGGGCCATTTGCACTTTCTCCGATCAGATGGTGGCCGATGCTTATATCGCCGAGATCGATCCCGGCAAGAGCACCAAGCCGCAGCGCCAGCTCTATGAAGAGATAGTCACGGTCGCCGCCGGGCGCGGCGCGACGACGATCTGGTACGAAGGCACGGCGAAGCGGACCTTCGAGTGGGAGCGCGGCGCGACCTTCGCCATCCCGCTCAATTCCTGGTTTCAGCACTTCAACGCCAGCGGCACCGAGCCTTGCCGTTACTTCGCGCTGACCAGCCAACCGGTGGCGTTCGAGCTGTTCCGCGATCCGGAATTTATCTACAACACCCCTTACATATTCAAGGACCGCTTCGACCCCGGCGACGTGGAGTTTTTCTCCAAAGAGGGAAAATATTTCACCGAGTACTACGGCGGGATTCTGCACTCGAACTTCATTCCCGACATCCGCAAGATCAATCTCGTGCCGCGCGAGAAGCGCGGCAAGGGCACGCGCAACATGTACATTCACATGTCGGGGAGCGCGATGTTGGCTCACGTCTCACAGTTTCCCGTGGGCCGCTACAAAAAAGCGCACCGCCACGGTCCCGGCGCGCACGTGTTTTTACTGGATTCGACCGGTTACACGCTGATGTGGAACGAAGGGGAAAAACCGGAAAGGTACGATTGGCACGAAGGGACGTGCATTTCACCGCCGGCCGGCGCTTGGCATCAG
>JAERMN010000658.1 GCA_016844625.1 Deltaproteobacteria bacterium | reverse complement strand
ATTTCACCTTCAAAAAGGCGCTGCTAAGCGCCTGAACCACGCCTATTCTGCGATCTTATTCCGCCGAATCAAGAGCTTGCGCAGGTCCGACCCGGTTCTTTTCTGTCTTTCCGAAGTCCAAGTGGATGTCAAGGTAACGTTCTATCGACGAACGCGCCAAGTTATCATCTGATCACCTTATCCGCTCTGACCAGCACGTTCGGCGGAATCGTCAGACCGATCTGTTTCGCCGCTTTCAGATTGACGATGAACTCGAACTTCATAGGCTGCTCGACGGGCAGGTCAGCAGGCGTTCTGCCTTTCAAGATTTTGTCCACAAACGTAGCGGCGCGCCGGTCCAAATCGTTTTGGTTCACGCCGTAGGACATGAGCCCTCCGGCTTCCACATTTCCTCGCCCGCCGTATATCACCGGGAGCCGGCTCTTCACCGCGAGCTCTGCAATCTCTGTTTGGCGGCCAGCGGCAGCGCCGCCCGCTACCAGGTAAAGGACTGCCTCAGCGTGGCCCTTGCTTGTGGCTCGAAACACAGTCTCAAAATCCTTGGGACTTAGGATATCTAGATATTGAAGCTTCACTCCGAACGCCTTCGCGGCGATCTCCACCTCTCTTAACGCCGGTGCAGTGTCCGGGCTGGTCGAAGTCCCAAAGACGGCAACCCGGGAGAGCTTTGGAATGATCTCTTTCAATAGCTCGAGTCGTTTTCCGCTTAACTCCGGGGCGAGCGTGGACAATCCAGTGATGTTCCCACCAGGTCGCGCAAGGCTGGCGACGAACCCGCTTCCAACAGCATCGCCCACCTGCATCATCACAATGGGAATTGTGACAGTTGCTTCCTTGGCGGCACGGGCTGCTGGCGCACCAACTGTGATAATGATGTCTACCTTGAGGCGCACTAGCTCGGCCGCGAGTGCAGGGAGGCGATCGACTTTTCCATCATGATGTCGCCACTCGATGACAATGTTTTTGCCCTCGACGTACCCAAGCTCGCGCAGCCCCTGTCGGAACGCCTCGCTGCGCGAATTAGGGGAGTTACCTCCTAGGTATCCTATCCGGGGAATCTTCCCTGCTTGCTGCGCCTCGACCGCAACCCCACAGATCACGAATGCGATAATGAGAGTGACAAGCCCACTCCATTTTAGATTTTCGATTTTAGATTTCCGATTGTCGGAGCAAGAATTCCAAAATCGATTCAGCAATGTGCTGTGCATAAGATTTTTCCTCCAATCGAAAATCGGCAATCGAAAATCTAAAATGGATTTACTTGACCACCCTCGTCGCCCGCATCAGCACGATCTGCTTGGCTGTTTTCAGATTGAGGATTAATTCGAACTTCATCGGCTGCTCCACCGGCAGATCGGCTGGCTTGGCTCCCTTCGCGATCCTGTCCACGTAATATGCGACGCGCCGGTAGCCCTCCGCTTCGTCCGCCCCGTAGTAAATGAGCCCGCCGGCATCTACAGCTCGACTGTTACCGTACATCGACGGTAACCGGCTCTTTAACGCGAAGTCCGCGATGCGTTTATTGTTAGCACTCATTAGCGCGCCCCCGAGCACGTAGAGCCCGTCCGGGCGCCACTTACTGATCGCAGCGAATACCCGCTCGAAATCGTCTGTAGCTCGTACCTCCCAAGGTTGAATAGTCAACTTCAGCGCACGCGCCGGGGCCGGGAGAATCTCTTTCACCTCAATTACACTGGGCGGACTGGCCGCATCGTAGAGAACCGCAACACGGGTGAGTTTGGGAACGGCGTCTTTGAGCAGCTCCAACCGCTTGCCGCCTAGTTCTCTGCCAAGGTTTGTAATGCCCGTAACGTTGCCGCCTGGACGGGCAAGGCTGTCAATTAGGCCTGCGTCGACAGGATCGATCCCAGGGTTCGCCATAATGATGGGAATCGTCTTGGTCGCATTCATGGCCGCTCGGATCGGTACGGCCCCTCCTGCTACCAGGATGATATCAACCTTGCGACGCACCAGCTCGGCCGCAAGCTCAGGGAGCCGCTCGCGCTTCACCTCCGCATATCGGTACTCGATGGCGATGTTCTGTCCTTCTATGTAGCCACGCTCGCGCAGCGCCAGCCGAGTTCCCTCGGCACGGGCGGACCCAGAAGCTGGATTGCCCGTCGTTAGATACCCGATCAGTAAAACCTTCTTCGGCTGCTGCGCCTCGGCGGCGACTCCAAGAACTAGCACTAACGTTGCAACCAAGATTGATGACAGATCAGGTTTCTTCATTGCCCACCTCGTTATTGAGCCTACTTATCACGGACGCGGCAATTGCGGAAAGGATTATTTACGGCAGAAAACGACAGCGTTTCGTCGAGGTGAAATGCCGCCGCGATCGCGAAACGGTAATGTCAGCATGAGCTAAACGAGATTTAGCGCGCTCCCTTGATCATTCGAAGAAATCTTCCCGTGACTTTCACTCCCACGAGAACGAGCGCGCCGGCAAGAACACCTACCAATACATCGAGAAGCGTAGGCAGGACTGTTTCTAGTAATCCACCGACGCCCGGAACCGCACCGGCGCCATGCGCCACAAGTTCAATCCACTCATGCGCGCCGGGGATGCCATGAAAGAGAATGCCGCCGCCGACCATGAACATGGCAATGGTGCCGACAATCGATAATCCCTTCATCAAGTAAGGCGCTAGATTGAACAATACTTCGCCGACGGCGCGCTGTGTTATGCGCCAGAAGTTGTTGCCACGCTTTTCGCTTAAGTGCAGCCCGGCATTGTCCAGCTTAACGATGCCGGCGACGATACCGTAAACGCCGGCGGTCATCAGGATGGCGATCGCCGACAGCACCGCGACCTGTTTGCCGAATGAAGCGGCCGACACGGTTCCAAGCGCGATCACAATAATTTCCGCGGAGAGAACAAAATCAGTTCGGATCGCGCCCTGAATCTTGCTTTTCTCGAGCGCGACCATATCGATGGCTGGATTGGTCAACGCGTTGATATGCTCGGCGTGGTGCGCGGCGTCGTCACTGCCGTGGCTCAGCTTATGGGCGATCTTTTCAAAACCTTCGAAGCAGAGATACGCGCCGCCGATCATCAACAACGGCGCAATGGCCCACGGTAAAAGCGCGCTGATCGCTAGCGCCGCCGGGACTAAAATACCTTTGTTCTTGAGCGAGCCTTTGGTCACCGCCCATACGACAGGTAATTCGCGGTCGGCGTGCACGCCCGCCACCTGGTAAGCATTGAGCGCCAGATCGTCGCCGAGCACGCCCGCGGTCTTTTTCGCGGCGACCTTGCTCATCACGGCAACGTCG
>JAERMN010000224.1 GCA_016844625.1 Deltaproteobacteria bacterium | reverse complement strand
GCAGAGTTCATTTCATCTACTTTTTTCGCCCAAAGCATAGACGACATCGAGCGAAACCGCGGAATCACCGCTCATAGACAAGCGTCTTGTCTTGGCACCCAGGCGCTCGTGCCAGACCGCCAATTCATAATCGCCCGGCGGCAGTCCGTCGACGATAAACGCGCCATGCTCGTCCGTGACTGCGAAAAACGGGCTATCGCTCACGATAATCGCCGCGCTCATCCAGGTGTGCAGCACGTCGCAGTCGATGCGCACCACGCCGGCGCGGTCGAGCCGCTTGGTAACCTGACGCCACCTGGGCAGGCCGACGTTGAATAAAGTTTCCCTGCCCAAGCGCGCATGCACGGTGTGGAGAATCGGATCGCTGTTTTTGAGCACCACGTCACTGCCTAGCGGCACCACTTGGATGTGCGGCACGAATGCGCAATGTTGATTGTCGAGTATCGCTTGAACGGGTAACCCGCTCTGGATTCGCTCCTTGCGCTCGGCAGCGCGTAAAATCACGACGGCATTTTTCACGCCACCGTCGCGCCCAATGACGAGCGTTTCATTGACAACCTGAGGCCCACAAAAACTCCGGTTCTTGAATACCGGCAAGGGCTTGACGAATGGAGCTGGACCAGCGACCGTGATCCGACCCGTGACGATCGCGCTGGCCGGCGCGCCAAGCGCCGTCGATGCGGATGCGACCAAGATAACCGCGCCGCAGCCGCCGGCCAGAAACCAAATTGATTTGAGTAAATGCTTCATCGCGAACAATTCCTCGCGCCATTCGGCGACCCCGCGGCAATTCTACCAGCTCCGCTCGTATTGTCACCCGGGTTTTTCTTTGTTACCAGTATGTCACCTCATCATGAGCGACAAGTCTATATTCATCCGGCAACAAACCAGCAGCGCCCGAGGGTTGTGATTTCGCCGTGCGAGCCGTCATCCAAAGAGTCGCGGAGGCGCGCGTTTACGTCGGCGACGGCGGCCAGCGGATCGTTGGCCAAATTGGCCCGGGATTATTGATCCTGCTAGGCGTCAGCAAGGACGATAACGAAGCTAACGCCAAAGCGCTCGCCGACAAGATTAAGAATCTTCGCCTCTTCGAAGACGACCAGGGCAAGATGAATCGCTCGGTGAGCGATATCGGCGGCGAGTTGCTGGTCGTCTCGCAGTTCACTTTGTATGGCGACTGCCGCAAGGGTAACCGGCCATCGTTCACCGCCGCCGCGCCGCCGGTGGAGGCGGAGAGACTTTACATATATTTCTCGCAACGGCTGCGCGACGGCGGTTTAACTGTCGCCAACGGCCAGTTCCAAGCGCACATGAGAGTCGCGCTGGTGAACGACGGGCCAGTCACGTTCGTGCTGGAAGCTTAGAGAAAAAGAGGAAATCTCGAAATCCGAAATCCGAAACAAATTCAAATGATCGGAAAGCACAAAATTCCAAATCGGCTCGTTTTGGATTTTTGTATTTGGATTTTGGGCTTCCGTTTGTTTCGAATTTAGATATTCGAATTTCGAGCTTGTTAGAGATATGCACGTCGTCCTTTTAGAACCGGAAATTCCGCCCAACACGGGCAGCGTCGCGCGCTTGTGCGCCGCCACCCTGACACCGCTCCATCTGATCGAACCCTTGGGCTTCAAGATCGACGATAAGCATTTGAAGCGCGCCGGCCTCGATTATTGGCAGTTCGTCGATCTTCAGGTGCACAAGTCATGGAATGATTTTTTGCGCACGGCTAAGCCCGCTCGCCTGCTCTATTTCACGAAAAAAGTCGAACGCTCTTACACTACGGCGCGTTACGACGACCAAGATTATTTGGTTTTCGGACCGGAGACGCGCGGCTTGCCGGCGGAAATGTTGGCGGCCAACGCCGAGCGCTTGTTTCGCATTCCCATGATGGGCAGCGGGGTGAGAAGTCTCAATCTCTCCAACGCGGTATCGATCGTCCTTTACGAAGGACTGCGTCAGCTGGGCAAAACATAATTCTCACCAGGGCCTTGACGCTAGGGCACTTAACGGTTATCTATCGGAATCAAATTTTAACGCTGAGGGGGTTATCTTTTATGAGGATCGGGCCTGCATGTACCCGGCCGCGCATTCTTATTTGCGCGCTTGCGTGGATATTGATCGCCTCGACCAATCTAGTTTCGCCTGGCTCGGCCGCTGAGCCCGCGGCATCATCTCCCGCAGCACCGTCCAAGGAGTCATTTAATTTAATACTTCCGTTCAAGGATCTAACCGTGGGCCAGGGCCAAGATGCCACCATGGACGCGGAGGTGGTTAACCGAACCAAAGATCCCGTGGAAATCAGTCTGACGATCGAAGGCGTACCCGCCGGCTGGGATGTCAATTTCAACTCGCGCTACCCCAGCTTTCCAGTGCGTTCTGTGATGGTTCAAGGCGGCGACCAAAACTCAAACAAATCGACGACCCTCGAGTTAAAAGCCAAGGTGCCGGAAAACACTAAACCGGGAGCCTATGCCATCAAAATCACCGCCAAAGACCTTAGAGGCTCAACCCAGTACGTCGAAACCATCAGTTATCGAGTGAGTTCCAAGAAAATTGAAACCGGCGGCATAAAAGTAAGCAGCCAATATCCCGTTCTTAGCACCGGCTCCGGCCAGACGTTAAAATTCACCGTCGATCTCAAGAACGAAACCAACAAAGCGCTGCCGACATCACTGGTAGCCCAGACGCCACCAGGCTGGAACGTGCGCTTCAAACCGCAGTACGGCGACCAGCAAATTTCGTCAATTCAATTAAAAGAGAACGGCTCGGAGACATTGAGCGTCGAAGTCGACACGCCATTCAATGCCGAAGCTAAGGAATTTCCAGTGACTATTCAGGCGCGCGCCGGCGCGTTTGAAGCCTCGACCAGCATCAAGGTCTCGCTCAAAGGCAGCCAAGACCTAAAGATGGGTTCCCTCGCCGGCACGCTCAATGCAGCGCTCACTGCGGGCAACAAAACCCCCATCGATTTTGTCGTCGGCAACGCCGGCACGGCGCCGGTACGTAATCTCGGCTTTGTGACCAAGAAGCCGGGCGACAAGTGGTCTGTTGAGTTCAAGCCGGACAAGATCGACGCCTTGGCTCCCGGCGAAGTGCGCCAGATCAAGATGGAAGTTTTGGCGCCGGACCGAACCATCGCCGGCGACTACATGATGACGCTGACCGCTAACTCCGCCGACGTGACCAAGTCGGTGGAATTTCGCGTCACCGTGTCAACACCGACCATTTGGGGTTGGCTCGGTTTCGCCATCGTCGGCTTGGTCGTGCTCGGCTTGGCCATAGTATTTTTCCGCCTGGGTCGTAGATGAGCGCCGTCGTCGATACCAAAAATCTTTCCAAGCGCTACCGCGATAAATTCGCGGTGAATGCGCTGAATCTCACCGTCGAGGAAGGCGAAGTCTTTGGCTTCCTCGGCCCCAACGGCGCCGGCAAGACGACGACGATCCTGATGCTCTTAGGACTCACCGAGCCGACTTCAGGCGAGGTCTCGGTGTGCGGCTTCAATCCGACTCGTCAGTCTCTGGAAGTCAAAAAACGCGTCGGCTATTTGCCGGAGAATCCTGGCTTCTACGATGACATCAGCGCGCGCGAAAATCTGCTCTACATGGCGCGCTTGAATCGCATCCCGGAAGACGACGCGCAGCGGCGCACCACGCAAGTCTTGGAGCAAGTCGGTCTCGCCGACGATGGCCAGCGCTTGGTCAAGGAATACTCCCGCGGCATGAAGCAGCGCCTCGGCATCGCCGAAGTGCTGGTGAAAAAACCGATCGCCATCATCCTCGATGAGCCCACATTAGGCATCGATCCCGACGGCGCCATCCGGATACTCGAGTTGATTAAGAATTTGAATCGCGATCATGGTCTCACGGTGTTGCTGTCATCGCATCAGTTGCAGCAGGTGCAGCAAATCTGCAACCGCGTCGGCATTATCGTCAAAGGCAAGCTCATCGTCCAAGGCGAATTGGATGAGCTGGGCAAAGCCATCCTCAAGGGGCGCCAGTGGAATTTTCTCCTCGACGTGAGCGGCAACACCGACGGGCTGGACCGCGACCTCCAGAGCATCAAAGGCATCGACGAAATCGACAAGCGAGCGCACGGCTGGTTTCTGCGCTGCACTGAGGACGTGCGCGGCGAAGTCGTTGCCCTGGTGTCGCGGCGCGGCTTGAACTTATTGCAGCTCCGTTCCGAGGATCCCACTCTGGAAGAGATCTATTTGAAGTACTTCCGCGAGGCCTAAGCACATGAGCGTTGTATTTTGGAAAGAGCTGGCGGACCATTTCAGCAGCCGCCGGTTCATGATTCTGCTGATCCTCATCGTCTTTTCCGGGCTATGGGCGGCTTACGCAACCGGGCAAGCGATCCGCCAAAACGCCGACACAGTGCCATCACAGTATGTTTTTCTGCTCTTGCTCACCTCCAGCGGCGAAACGCTTTTTTCGTTGTCAACGTTTCTCGGCTTCTTCGGTCCGCTGGTGGGTATAACCCTCGGCTTCGATTCGATCAGCGGCGAATACGCCCGCGGCACCTTGAGCCGCGTGCTGTCACAGCCGATATATCGCGATAGCCTGATCAATGGCAAATTTTTCGCCGGCCTGACCACCGTCGCGGTCCTGTGGGGTTCGATTTTGCTCCTGGTGATCGGCCTGGGCATCACGCTCTTGGGCTTTCCGCCCAACGCCGAAGAACTTTGGCGCATGATAATCTTCACCGTGGTAGGCATTTTTTACGTCGGCTTCTGGCTCGCCCTCGCGATGCTCTTCTCGCTACTATTTCAGAAAACCGTCACCGCTGCGCTCGCCTCCATGGCTGTTTGGCTTTTCTTATCGCTATTCGTCACTGTCATCAGCTCGGGGATCGCCGGATTGATCATTCCCGACGCCACCACCCCTGAAGCGCTTTCGCGCCGTGCTGACGTTGAGAATGTCATCGGCCGCATCTCGCCGAGCACGTTGTTCAACGAAAGCGTCGGCATCCTGCTCAACCCTGCGGCGCGCGTCTTCGGCATGGCTTTGCAAAGTCAGGCTGAAGGCATCTTGCCGACGCCGCTCGCGCTCAATCAAAGCTTGATCCTGATCTGGCCGCATATCACGACCATCTTCGGCCTGGTCGCCGTCTGCTTCGGCATCTCCTACATTATTTTCATGCGCGCCGAGATTCGCGCTTAAGTTATTTTCACTCACTACCGTCGACAAAACGGCAACTACGCGACTGCAGTTGCCGTTTTGCTTTTTGACTCCCAACAATCGCTGCGGAAGCACCGAACCGGCGCCAGAAAGACCCATGAATAATAGTATTTCCAATTGCGATTGTTGATATATTAACGATTTGTGCTAAGTATAGGAAAATTTCTCGCTGCTGGTTTTAGCACAGGAGGATTCATGGCCTACCATGATTTGCGCGAATACGTCGCAACCCTAGAAAAGCATGGCAAACTTAAACGCGTCACCAAGGAAGTCGATAAGGATTGGGAAATCGCCGCGGTGTGCCGTCAGCTTTTCAAGAAGATTGCGCCGCAGCAACGTCCCGCGCTTATTTTTGAAAACGTTAAAGGCTTCACCATCCCCGTCGTCGCCGGCGTGCTTGGCGCGTCACGAGAAATTTACGCCCTCGGCTTGCAGACTGAAACGGTCGAAGGCATCAACCGCAAGTGGGATTATGCGTTGGAGAACCCGATAGCGCCGTGCATGGTTTCGGCCAAGAACGCACCGTGCAAAGAAAACATCCTCCACGGCAAAGACGTCGACATTACCAAACTGCCGGTGCCGACCTGGACCGTCGGCGAAGATCCCGCGCCGTTTTTCACCTCGCCTTATCTCATCACTAAAGATCCCGAGACCGGTGTGCGCAACGTCGGCACCTATCGCATGGAAGTCAAGGGGCCGAACAAAACCGGCCTGTT
>JAERMN010000223.1 GCA_016844625.1 Deltaproteobacteria bacterium | reverse complement strand
CGCAGTGCATTCGCGAGCGCGCTCAAGGATCCCGAGTTGAAAGTCGAAGCCGAAAAAAGGAGTTACGAATTGGAACCTGTCGGCGGCGATGAAATGGAACGACTCGCCAAAGAAGTGATGGCCCAGCCCCCGGAGGTTATCGAGAGGATGAAGAAGGTGCTGGGAAACTGAATCCGTGTTCTTCCAGGAGCTGACGGCAGTTATCGAGTTCAACGTGCCGAGTCTCAACCCGAAACTTTGAATCCGGAACTAACCTTCGCCTTCAACCGCCGGAGTTAACCCGCGATCGCCCGGCCAGCGGCGGTAGAGCAGCTCCTATTTTTGTTTTACCTGCGCCAAAACTTCGTCAACCAGCTTCCGCAAAGGCTTTATGTCTTCGTATTGGGGCAGGCTAGAGAGGAGATATCTGCCTCCTTCTTTCGGCACTTGCTCCTCTTTGAAGGGGATCATGTCTTTGGGGATATCCGTGCGAAAGGAATTTCTACCGGTTAATTTCTGCCAGATCAGCTGCCCCTCGCGCGACAAAAACCAATTCACGTATACCCTGGTGGCGTTGGGATGAGGAGCGTTCTTAAAAGCAACGATGTGCCCGGAGCCCGAGCTAATCGTGTCGCCCTCTTTTTCACTGAAAATCTGCATGACCGGCAATCCCTGCTTGCGAGCGTTTTCCGTGTTCTCAAATTTTGCCAGCACATGCATGTGATATTTTCCCGCGCCCACCCAGTCCATCATTTGGTGTTCGTTCTCGGCGAAACTGACTTGCGTCTCGGTAAGCAATCGTCTGATGAACTTTGGGCCCAGATCAGCACTGTAATAGATAAATCTCCAGTTGCCGATATTACCCGCGGAGTCCGGGTCGGTCATGACGATCTTGCCTCTATGCTTGGGCGCAAGCAGATCCCACCAGGACTGAATTTCGCCGGGCTTGACGAAGTTCGTATTGATCGCCGCGATGCCCGACCCAGCATCCCCCTGAGCCATAAAAACATGCTGCCCTTCAGGGTCCGAGTAAAGGTGCTTCTTAGACCACCATTTCGTCTGGTCTAGCACTTCAGGAAGAATCAACTGCGGCGGCATCGGCTGCAAAAGTCCGGCCTTGTGATAGACCAACACCATGGTCCCGCCGCCGCCAACGCTAATGTCGACGAGGTGCTTGCCGGCTCTCTTCTCCGCCATGATTTTCTTGGCCAGATCGCTCCCCGAACCGCCGACAAAATTGATCTTGATCTTGGGATAGGCGTCTTTGAAGGCAAGCAGCGCTTTGCCGACTCCGGCGCGCGATTGCCCGTAGATCGAAATCTCGCCTTCTTTTTCAGCGGCGGCTAGGGTCTTTTCCCAGTCCTGCTTCCAATCACCGTGGACGGAAGCCGCGAGCACTGCGTTAAGCAACAGTCCCGCAAACAGACTTGCTTTCATTGAAGTTCTCACTCGGCACCTCTCTGAAAGTTTTCTCCTAGAGAAAAACAGAATTCACCACGAAGATCACGAAGAAGGGCGGGTTTGAAACCCGCCCCTTTTCCGAACTCCTTTTTGCGTCCGCCGGCTGTGGTGAGATCGTCGATCCACGTCCCGATCACCCTGAGAGCCCGTCGAAGGGTGCGGCTAATTTTCTTTCTTCGTGCTCTTCGTGTCCTTCGTGGTGAGTGCTAATTCTTAAAATGACTCAACAACATCAATCGTTGGCGTGCGCCGCGAAGGTCGCCGAGTCTTCATTAGTAATCTGCAAACGAAAACCGCTCGGTTCTCTGAAGTAAGTTCCCAGCTGGTCATCGCGGCGCCCCTCGCGCTCGCCGTGATCGTCGCGCTCTTCGATGCCCGCTGCATGCAGCTTATCGACGATCGCATGGAAGTTGTCATTAGTCACGTTAAGCGCAAAGTGGCGACCGCGCCAGGTCGCTTTCGTCACTTCACTCAGTTCTTTTACCTGATTGAGAATCACGCACTGCCCCGACGGCACCGTAAGCGCGACCATGCCGCTCTTCGGTTCCTGCACGGTGCAGTTGAGAAATTTCCTATAGAATTCCGCGCTCGCTTTCAGATCGGTCGAGTCGAAGTGCAGATGATGCAGCCGAGTCTTGGCAATGCCGCTCGCTTGGGTGATCTCGACGAAGTTGCCCTCGGAGTCTTGAAAGACCAAACCGTCGTCCCAGCAGCAGCCCAAGCCGCTCTCGCTCTTGATATCGCGCACGAATGAGCTCGTGGCGCGAATCTTCGCGACCATCTGATCGTACTCGCCCGCCGGTACCTGAAAGGAATGACGCGGATACGAATTGGC
Source organism: Deltaproteobacteria bacterium (assembly GCA_016844625.1). Classification (GTDB taxonomy): domain Bacteria; phylum Desulfobacterota; class Binatia; order UBA9968; family UBA9968; genus DP-20. The sequence continues at coordinate 3,643 of JAERMN010000223.1, read as the reverse complement.
GCTCTCGCGCTTGGGCAAGACATTCTTGCCTTGGGAAAACAGACCCACATGATTCTCGCCGAGTTTCATAAAGATGCGCGTCATATTCGGCTCGTTCTGACTTTTTAATGTCCGCGCGCCCATGACCTCAGTGTAAAATTTCTCGGCCCGATCCGGCTGCATCACCGCGATGACAAAATGGTCCAAGTGATGCACATCGCCATTGGCTTTCAAATTACCACCCATAACTCTGACTCCTTTCTCTCGACTATTTAAATACATCAGGCTTCCGTGTGATCACCGCGGAGGCGCGGAGGACGCGGAGTAAAGAGTTATTGAATAGAAATTACTCCGAACTCTGCGAACTCTGCGTCTCTGTGGTGAATACTCTTCCACACTAAACCCGGAAGACCCTCTATTTATAATCCAAATTTCTTTCGGTCACAGTTTCGGGAAACACAACGATCTTCTCCTTGGGCAAATGCACTGAAACCGCGCCCACCGGCTTGACATCGTCAGGCAACGTCTTCGCCAGCAAGACCTTATCTTTGATCTTCACTTCAGAGGTAGCTTGGTCACCGAGGAACGCTGTCGCCAGCACATTTCCCACAAACCGATTCTCCACGTCGACCGGCGCGTCGACCAATTTAACATCTTCCGGGCGCACCCCGAGGACTACGTTTTCTTCATACTGCCGCGCCGCTTGAATCACAAGGGTGCCGATCTCGGTCTCGACCCGAACGCTGTCTAGCATTTTCCCGTGCAGCCAATTTATCGATCCAAAGAACTCGGCAACCAGCGAGCTGGCCGGCGCCCGGTAAAGCTCGTAAGGATTGCCGATCTGAAGAATCTCACCTAGCGCCATCACCGCGATGCGATCGGCGAGCACCATCGCTTCGACCTGATCGTGAGTGACGTAGAGAACGGTGATGCCCAGTTGGTCGGTAAGCTTCTTAATGTTCGTGCGCACTTCTTCCCTGAGCCGCGCGTCCAAATTGCTCAGCGGTTCGTCCATGAGAAGTAGCGCGGGGTTCACTGCCAACGCCCGCGCCAGCGCGACCCTTTGCTGCTGTCCGCCGCTGAGCAAGCGCGCCGGCCGGCTTTCGAAGTCGTCCAATTGAACCAAACTCAGCGCGTGGCGAATCCGCGCTTGCGCCTCGCTCTTGGCCAGACGAGAGCGGCCGTGGGTCAGCACCAAGCCGATATTCTCGGCGACGGTAAGATGCGGCCAGATCGCGTAGGATTGAAACACCATGCCGATGCCGCGCGCTTCGGGCGGCTCGGCGATCCGCCTGCTGCTGGAAAACATTACTTTGCCGTTGAGCGAAATTTCGCCAGCATCAGGCTTTTCCAAACCGGCGACGCTGCGCAGAAGTGTCGTCTTACCCGAACCGCTCGGTCCGAGCAGAACGAAGAACTCGCCTTTGCTCACTTCGAGATCGATTCCCTGCAACGCCGCCACGGCGCGATCGCCGGACTGAAAGTTCTTGCGCAAGCCCGCGATCGAAATCATCCGGCCTCCGTAAAACGCGTGCGCCGGCCAAAGTACAGATACAGAATCACCGCCGGAAGCATGAAGGCGAGCACGACGAGATTGGCCGCCGCCGCTTGATTGAGACTGCCACCCAACCACAGGCCCCAAACGATCATCGGCAGCGTCACGTTGCCTTGGCTAGTGACCAACACAGAAGCCATGGTCAGCTCGCGAAAGCACAAGAGCGCCATCCACAGCCAGGCGTAAACCAACGCCGGTTTTAACAGCGGCAAGAGAATCTTGCGCATGACTTGTAAGAGCGGCAAGCCACCGATGAACGCCGCTTCTTCCAACTCCGGATGAATCTGCGCCAGCGAATTGTTGATGATCCGGGTGGCGAAACTGATACGGCTGATGGTGTAGACGAGGATGAGAATGGTCAGACTGCCGTAGAGCGAAACAACCTCGCGCAAGAGAAACAGCGCGGCGAACACCGCGGCGATGGCGAGAATCAAGTGCGGCACGGCGTGGGGCAGAAAAGCGACGGCGTCGAACGTCACGCGCCATTTCAGTCCAGAACGCAACACCGTCCAAGAGATGGCCAAGCAAAAAATCAACGTTAACGTCGGCACCGTGATCATCAGGATAACCGTATTCCACGCGCCGTGAATCAACAGATTCCACGGCAGGCCATAAAAATTTCTGAGCGACACCTGCTCCAGTGCGGCCCACGACGGTGGCTGAAAAAATCGTAGCAGCGATGCCCATACGAGCAACAAAAACGGCAACAGCTTGGCGACGATAAAGTAACCGCCCAAAAACAGCCAGGCCAACAGCCAACCCCGCTTGCCGAGCTCGACCAGCCGCGGCCGGTAACCTTTACCCGTTACCACGGCGTAACGATGGGAAAAACGCAGCGTGCGAAAATACCCCCAACTCAACAACAGCGCCAAGACGACGAGTAGGCTGCTCACGGCGCCGGCCATGCCGTAACTCGGCAGCTCCTCCTGCGGCTGAATTTTGTAAAAGATAAACGTCGAAAAAGTGAAAATCTTATTCGACATACCGATAATCGCCGGCACTTCGAAGGCCGATAGACCGATGGTAAAAATATAGATCGACGCGGCGATGATTCCGGGAAAGGTCAGCGGCAGCGTCACGTAGCGAAGCGTCCGAAATATTCCCAGGCCATGCACGCGCGCCGCTTCTTCCAACGCCGGGTCCATGGTGCGGTAAGTCGCCACGATCATGATGAACGCGATGGATGATAAACCCAACCCTTCGACCCAACCCATGCCGACCAGCGACGCGATGTTGAACGGCGCCTGCGCCAAGCCAAACCCTTCCATAAAAAATTTATTGACGACGCCGATGCGCGGATGGAGCAGGAAAACCCAGCCCATGGAGGTAAAAAATGTCGGCACCAACGCGCCGATGGTCACCAGCGCGAAGATCAGGTTTTTTCCCGGCACGTCGGTGCGCTCGACCAACCATGCCGTCGGCACGGCGAAAAACAGTGAAACCAATACCGTGGTCGAAGCGAAACCGAGCGTGTTGAGCAGAGTGCGATAGGTGGACCCGTCGGTGAAAAGCTCGCGATAGTGCTTGAGCGTATAGACGACTGGATCGCCCGGGCTGCCCTGCCAAAAACCCATCCAAACGACAATCAAAAGAAACGCCACCACCGGCATTAAGCCAACGGCGGCAATCGAGACAAAAAGCCAGCGCCCTTTCAACGGGAGTTACCTACGGCGAAAAGAATCTGAAGAAACACAACGTGAGAACCTAGGCGCGGTAAATTTCCGACTCGGGCGGGATTTCCATCAGCTCGATGCTGTTGCCGTCGGGATCGGAAATAAAGGCGATGCGCTGCTTGGCGCGGCCAATGAACTTCCGTTCCGGCTTCACGCCCATCTTCGCCAAATGCTCCAGCGCCTGTTCCAGATTATCGAGCACCAGGCAGAAATGAATGTAGCCGATCGGATCCGGCGGCGACGGCAGCATATTTTTGCCGCCGGGAAAAAGCTCGACGCATTGCCCCTTGGAAAACTCCAAGAACATCAGCTCCGGCCGGTCACCGCTCGGCTCAACGCGATAAATCACCTTGGCGCCGAACGCCTCGCCGTACCATTGAATACTTTTTTCGACATCAGAAACTTTAAAGGCCACATGGCCAAAGCGTACACCGTC
>JAERMN010000014.1 GCA_016844625.1 Deltaproteobacteria bacterium | reverse complement strand
CTCAAGATGCCGCTCAGCCTCCATGAGTTCGCCGGATTTCAATGGGTCGATTGGGACTCCAACGCAAAAAAAAGAACCGTCGCCCAAGCGATCAATTCCCACGAAGTCGAAAAAACCTTTGCGACATTGATCCTCGCCGGAGTGCTCGAACGATTCCCCGGTCTCAAAGTGGTCTCGGCGGAGTTGAACTGCGGCTGGCTGCCATTTTTTCTATTTCGTATCGACGAACGCTTCGACGCCACCGGCATACGCTTCCGCGGCACGCCGTTTCCGACCAAGCTGAAGCTCAAGCCGAGTGAATATTTCCGCCGCCAGCTCTACGCCACTTTCATCGACGACGGCTTCGGCATCGCCCATCGCCGCGACATCGGCGTGGAAAATATTCTCTGGTCCTCGGACTTCCCCCACAGCGCGACGTTCTGGCCCAAGTCGCGGGAGAAAATCGCCGCCGACTTCCAAAACGTCGGCGATGCCGATAAACAAAAAATTCTCTGCGCCAACACGGCCAAGCTCTACGGGTTCGACGTCAATTAACGAAACCACTTCGCGTTCAGCGTCAGATCGAACCGGTCGCGCCGCAATGCTTCCGTTTGTTGTTTCCAGCGCCGCTTTGCGAGTCAAAGGTTTGACGGCTGCGTAGTCGTAGTGCAGACGTAATTACGGCGCTTCCTCAACTATTCGCTTCCTAGTGCTTCTGCCAGCGCTTATAATACTCAGAGAAAAGCTCGCTGCGGGCGTCGGCGCGGCCCTTGCCGCCGGCGCCGGCTCGTGCGGACAACAGCAAAGGATGGCAGAGCAAGATGGTAAAAGACCAGCAGCAGACGAAGCCTTTGGCAGATATAGTCGCTCAGATCGATGAATGGCTGCAGGCACAAAACGGTGCCGGCAACGCCGATCAATTAGCCGGGATCATGCGCACCGTGGTCCGGCTAGCCAATGACAACGCTGGGCGCGGCGATCTGAAAATCTTAAACCGCGCCATGCAGGAGCTGCGCCACGCGTTTAGAATATTCGCGCCCTACCGGCAAATACGCAAGGTAAGCATCTTCGGTTCGACCCGCGTCGAGGAGAGCGATCCCTATTATCGTCTGGCGCGAAGCTTGGCACAGGGCCTAGCCGAGGCCGGTTTCATGGTGATCACCGGCGCCGGGCCGGGCATCATGCAAGCAGGGCATGAAGGCGCGGGGCGAGACAAGAGCTTTGGCGTCAATATCCGCTTGCCTTCGGCGCAATTGGCCAACCGGTTTATCCGCGATGACCCGAAGCTCATGAACTTTCACTTTTTCTTCACGCGCAAACTCATGTTCGTCAAGGAAGCGGATGCAGTCGTGATCTTCCCCGGCGGCTTCGGCACGCAAGACGAGCTTTTCGAGTCCATCACATTGGTGCAAACCGGCAAGAGCCAGGTCTTGCCGATCATTTTGATGGACCTGCCCGACGGCACTTACTGGTCGCGCTGGCAGGAGTTTCTCCGCGACGACGTGATGAACCGTGGCTATATCATCGAAAGCGAATTGAACCTGGTTAAAATTCTCACCAGCGCCGAGTCAGCGGTTAAGGAAATCGCGACCTTTTACCGCAACTATCATTCCTACCGCTTCGTCAATCAGGATTTGGTTATCCGCCTCAACCATCCGCCGTCGCCAGCTTTGATCGACCGGCTAAGCCGCGACTTCGCGGATATCGTGACCGACGCCAAGCCAACCGGGCCCCTGCCCGAGGAAACGGACGAACCCGACACGCTGCATTTGCACCGGCTCCTGGTGCGATTTAATCGTGAAGACTTCGCCCGGTTACGCCAAATGATCGCCGTCATCAACGGCGAAGAGTGACGCTAAAAGATCTGAATTAATTCGTAACGATCCAGGCCTGTCAACTTAAAACCGTCCAAGTGAGATGTGCGGCAAATGCGGTTTTGTCAGAACACCCCGCCCTTGAAAAAAGGTTCTTCAAGCTTTTGTGTGGACAGTGCGTCACGTTCAGTTGGTTTGGTTCATCACGAAGAGCCCAGCGCAGCACAGCCGCAACCGAAAGCCGGAAGATCTCCCGCCAAGACGCCAAGGCGCCAAGGTCGGATAAGCGGAAGTGAATTCACTTGAGGAATCTTATCTTTTTCTTCCGAACTTGGCGTCTTTGCGTCTTGGCGCGAGTAATATCCGAATCCGAGAGTCTTCAACTTCCGGATAGTTTGCGGGAGTCGCGCAAACTTGCAGCTATAGTAATACAAGGGACACGAAGGGTTCATGGTAAGGGCGCAAACTTTCCCGCCCCTACTTCGTGCTCTTCGTGTCCTTCGTGGTGACACCTTCTTCGCACCAAAACTGGAAGAATCTGAAAAAGGAGGACCATGGGAGATGCTTCCCGACGTTACCGATCGACGTAAGTTTATTTCTGCGGCAGCACTTCTTTGACCAGTTTGAAGATCGGCGTCAGATCTTGGTACTCAGGCTTGGCCAGATCGAAATATTTTTTTCCTTCGTCCAAGCGATTGTACGGATCGACGTCGTCTTTGGGAATGTCGATGCGCCGCGAGTTGTGCGCGTCGGGACGGCCGAGCTTCTGTAGCGCCATCTGGCCGTCGCGGGAAAGCAGCCAGTTGACGAGAACCTTCGCCGCGTTGGGATGCGCCGCTCGGTTGAGAATGCCGAGAGTGCCGCCGGCGGCGCTCGAACTGCCGCCCTCTTTCCAATTCTCGGTGTCGAGATAAGCGATGGGCAGTTTTTGTAGGATCGCCTTTTCAACCTCGCCGCCGGCGTTGCAGCGTATGCACAGCGGCACTTTGCCGTTTGAAAGCCAATCGGCCATCTGGCGCGCATCACGGCTCACGATAACTTGCATCTCGCCGTAAAGCTTTTTAAGAAACGGCGCGCCGAGCTCAGGATGATAGTAAAAAAATTGCAGCGCCGCGCCCATGCCGAAACCGGTCGGATCGAGGGACGCGATCTTTCCTTTCCATTTCGGATTCAAAAGATCCCAAAAAGATTTGAACTCCGAGGGACTCGCCTGCTTGGTATTGTAAACAACCTGCCCCGACTGGGAATTGGCGACAAAAGCGAAAATGTAGCGCTTCTCAGGATCGATATAGCGGTGCTCGCCCTCGTACCATTTTGATACATCCAAAACTTCCGGCAGCATCAGCGCCGGCTTGATCGGATCGAGAACGCGGGCCTTGTAGAGCGCGTCGTGCAACGTGTTGGCGCCGGCGCTGACAACGTCCGGGAGATATTTCTCGCCGCGCCGCTCGGCGAGTATGCGCGTCGAGAGTTGGTTGCCAGAACCGAGATTGGTCGTGACCTTGATCTTGGGATACTTTTTCTTAAAACCTTCGAGCACGCGGTCGTATTCATAGCAGCAACCATAAAGCGTCACCTGCCCTTCAGTTTCGGCGGCGCGCACAATCTTTTCCCACTCCGCCTGCCAATTCGTCTGCGCCGAAGCGATTTCAGCAAACAACGCTGCCAGCAGACCGAAAAACGTGATGGACGTTAACAACGACATGACCGCCCGCAGTCTAACCGCCAGAAAACTCATGAGCGTTTGGAACTCGTTGAACCCGGATTCCTCATTAGAAGTTACAACCTATGCTGAGCGAGGCGTGGGCCTGGAATTGCGAAGGCGCCCAACCGTAAAGTTTCAAAGTCTTTTTTGCTATTCCCCAATGTACCGTCTCTACTTGAGTCACCCAAGCGATTGCACACATGCTCGCCATTCGCTTAGAGGCAGAACTCCATTGCCTTTACGATGGAAGGCCCGGGCCTCGCTCTTCGTATCAGTTTTAACTGCGGAATCTGGGTTGAACCGACAACTTAAGCGAAGCCGCCAACATTCCTTACTTGATAAACCGCTGGACCGGCATATTGCCCTGCTCAAATCGCGGGTCGTAGGGCATACCTTCGCGAATCCGGGTCAGATAATTGTCGCGGTTAACGCCGAAAAGCTCATAACGATAGAGATGGTTGAGCAAAAAGGTATGCACGCCCATCTGATAAAGTTTTCCCACCCCACCAGACGTGAGCGCATTGCGTTCTTCATCGCTCAAGCGGAATTCTTTGAGCACCGCCTCCGGCTCTTCCATAATTCGCTTGCGAAAAGCCGGATCGCTGTCGGTGCGATAGAGAAGTTTATTGACCTGATAGACGCTCATGGCAGTCCTCGTTTCAAAGCGATTAGCTGTGCATTAATTAGGATGTCTTTTACCACGAAGGACACGAAGGGTTCGGATGATTAATATTCCGACCCTCGTGCTCTTCGTGTCCTTCGTGGTGAAATGAATTTCCGTCCGTCGCCCGAACGGGCGTATGCCATACGCCCCTACGAGTCTTTGCTTTTTTGCGTTCTATGCGGCTACTCATCGCTCGCTTCCGTCTACCCTATTAGAATTTCCATACGGCGTAACCGTTGCCTTCATCCGGTTCCAAAAACAGCGGCTTGGTTTTGCCGACCGCGCCGGCGACGGTGATCCAGTTGAGCAGCTCGCCGCTATTGTTACCGGCAGCGTTGATGCGTTCTTCGGTGGCGCGCCGCGCCAGGGTCGGATATTGACCCCGCGACATGAGCCGGGAAATCGTCTCCGCCCATTCGTGATCGATCCAGCCGCGCAGCGGTCCGCCCACATCCATGGCGAAGCAGCCGCTGGCGATCAACGCGATGCGCTCTTTGCCTTCCCATGCGCCTATGAAGCGGCGTACCATGCGGCCCAGAGCGAGACAGCGAGTCGCCAGCGGCAACGGCGAGGCGAAACCGTTGGTGTAGATCGGCACGACGGGAAGCCGCATATCGGGATTGAGAAAGTGCAGCGGCACCACCAACGAGTGATCCAAGCGCAGCTCGTGCGCCGCGGCGAGGTCGAACTTTTCATTAACGCCGTATTTGAACAACGCCTTGGCGAGTGGTACATGGCCGCGCACCGTGTAGCGCGGCATCGGGCACCAAGTCTCTTGAGGGCCTTGGGCTTCTTCGGCCATGCCGACGCAAAAGGACGGCAGGTTGTTGTAGAAAAAGTTTACAAAATGATCGCTGTCAACCTCGATGATCAAGTCAGGTTCGGCCTTCTCGACTTGCTCGCGCACCTGTTTCATTAAAGCCTCGCCCTTAGTTTTTCCCGGCGCTTGTTGCATTTCAAAAACCAGACGGGGCGGATGCGGCACGCCGGCCGCCAAGACCAACTTTGCCATGGGGTCTCCTATCTGCGAAAGGTTGGAACAAGATTTCGTCGCCCGTCTTAACACCAGGGGCGCGCACGGTCAATGAATTCTCACAATTAAAGGAAGCCACTTCGCGGGCGGGAAATTAACCCCGCCGCTGATTTAAATGTCGCAAAGGGGATGCTCGCCCCCTTTGGAAACGCCATAATTTTGTAGCCGCCTCAAGAGGCGGGGTTAAGCTAGAATCAACTCTACGCAGAAAGCGTCGGAGGCATCGAAGCGCAGCGGCGATTGAACACTCAGTGGCTGCCGCAAATCACGTTCAGTACCGCTTGGCGTTTTTCCTCTTTGACGACTTTGAGCGCGCGCTTGAGCGCGGGCAAAACTTCTTGCGGATCGTCGACCATCTCGCCGTAGCCGCCGTGCGCTTCGACGACTTTTTCATAACGCGGCGACGGCGCCAACGCGGTCAGCGGAAAATTTCCAGTGCTCACCGCCCAGCCATCCGGCATGACCTGTTGGGTCGCAGCTTTGGTGGAGTGCCAGATGGCGTTGTTGCAGACGATCGTCAGCAGCGGCAAGTCATAAGCCTCGGAGACAAAATGGCAGGCGGTCGGGTTGTTGAACATATAAGTCCCGTCGCCCGCGGTTACGATCACGGTTTTTTCCGGCCGCGCGAGTTTCATGCCCAAGCCGCCGCCGATGCCCCAGCCGAGTCCGCCCGCCGGCGAACCGCCGAAATAACTGGCCGGCTCACTCAAGTTGAGCTGCTCTTGCGAGACACCATGATCGTTAACAATGAGCGTATCGGAGTCCCGCACTTGATCGACGCAATAAGACAACCAAGCGGTATCGATGGGCCTTTCACGGCTCGCCTTCTCGGCTTTTTGTTTCGTCCGTTCACGATAACGTTTGTGCTCGGCGCGAATTTTCTCGGCGCGCTCCGCCGATGCCTTTTCATTCCGCGGTTGAGATTTCAATTCTTGTGCGAGCAACTCTAACGCGAGCTTCGGATCGCCGCCGATGGAAATGTCCTTGGGAAAATTGCGAATCGGGATACCGCTATAGTTCGGATCGCGTGCGATCTGAATCACTTTCCCGTTCTCCGGCGGCTTGCCTTGGAAGGGGTACCACGGCACGTCGCACTCGACCACCACAATTACGTCGGCATCTTTGATATAGGGCGCGGAGCTGACACCGAGATGAAATTCATGCGTGTTGGGAAAACTTACGAACGGACTCGCCGGCGTCACCACCGGAGCGACCAAAGCTTCGGCGAATGAAACCATAGCGCTCACAGCGGTCGGATCGGAGCCCAGCCGGCCGGTGATGATCAGCGGATTGGTCGCGCCGCGCAAGATGTCCGCCGTGCGCTTGATCGAGGCGGCGCTCGGCTGCAGAGCTTCGGCCTGCGCCTTGCGATTCGGATGAATGGTGATCGACTCCATTTTTTGCGCCAACACTTCGCGCGGCAGAGTTAGATAGACCGGACCTTGCGGCGTGCCGAGCGCCATCTCCAGCGCGCGATCAACCACGGTTTCGACTTGGTCGCCGTTGCGCAGCTCGTAATCCCAGCGCGTGAACTCGCGCAGCAAACTGCCCTGATCGAACGACTCCTGCCCCCAGTGGATGAAATTGCTCCGGCTCCCGACAAAGCCTTCCTCCGTGAGCGGCGTCCTGCCGGCGGAGAAAATCATCGGCACATTGAGTCGTGACGCGTTCATCACCGCTGCCGACGCGTTGCCAGTGCCGACGATCACATGCACCATCACGACCTGCGGCTCACCGGTAATCATCGCATAACCCTGCGCCATGCTCACGGCGACAAACTCATGCGGCACCGTGATCGGCATCGGATGCATTTTCTTCTCCGCGCCAAACTTCGCCAAGGCGTCAATAATCGGCCCAAAGTCCGTGCCGCTGTTGCCAAAGAAATATTTAACACCCCGCGCGCGCAGAACTTCTAGATAAGCCTGGCCGACGGTTTCGACTGGAATGTTTACAGTTTTGTTGGTTTCCATGGTGATGCTCCTTAATTGGCCTTGCATTGATCTCTAGCGCAATTCCTCGGAAATGTCCGCAAAAACTTTATCTCGTTTAAAACGAACTAACCCCACGGGTCTTACACGGCAAACGCCGACGTGATAAATTGCCGAGAACAACCGCTGGGGAGAAAGAATACTGAATTCCGTCGCCCTTACACGAGCCGCTATCCCAGTGATCGCGGCCGAAATAAAAGCCCGTCGTTCGGTGGCGCTTAGAGTGAAAGGGAAATGCGTCGCCAAAGTGCAACCGATCGTCACCGCCTCCAAACGGGATGCCGCGAAGATTCTGCGCGAAATCGGCGCGGCAGACAAAGGCGGCGATTGGGCAGACTACACATCTTGGTCCTGAACCGTGAAGCGCGGCGAAATCTACTACGTCGTTCCATCCCGCGATTTCGGCAAACAACGACCCGCCGTCGTAATTCAGTCACCGCTGTTTCTTGAGAATGCATCGACTGTCACCTTCTGCTTGATGACCGGATCAGTACAATCGTTAACCCAATGCGGATTCTCGTGAACCCCACCAAGACAAACGGCCTTGATCAACCCTCACTTATCCAAGTCGACAAGATTATCACCGTAGACGCAGATCGTATCCAAAATCGCATTGGCTCGATTACGCCCACCCAACTCGCCACGCTCGATGCTGCCTTGAAACTCTGGCTCGGCCTGTCGTAAAGTCCGCGCCGCTATCGCCGAAAAAAAAATGAACTACCCCGCAGCAAGCTGCGGGGTATCAGAAGAACGCCATGAAAATTATCCCAAAGGCGTCACCCCCGAATGTTTTTATCGGGGGTCCAGTTCCGGTTTCGCCTGGATCCCGCTTAAAACATGCGGGAATGACGGTCGTCGGAAAGGAACTTAGTTTAACGCAGCAAGCTGCGGGGAATCTGACCCTTAGAGATTAAATTCCCCGCGCGCGCAGGACTTCTAAATAAGCTTGGCCGACGGTCTCGACTGGGACGGTGACAGTTTTGCTGGTTTCCATCAAGGCGCTCCTCGTTTCGTTGTGAATCGTATTCAAAATCAGCATGAGACCGGCGACTCCTTAGACTATCTCTTACTACCGTTAAGTTTCTCGTCCGCTTGGCTTGGCGTCACTTGCGCAGAATCAATTTGTTGAAGAGCCCGATTAGCTCCTGATAGCGGTCGCCCCACTTTTCTGGCGACGGGATGACAACTTTGCGATCACCGATATCGTCTGGCCCTTTGCCGATGATGCTCTTGTGGCCAACCCAACGGCCGTGGCCATACATGATATCTTGACCGCGCTTGGACATGAGAAAATCGGCCATGAGCGCTGCCGCATGGGGATGCGGGGGACGGGACGAGACATAGATCGGCACCAGCGATTTCACCGGGACATACGGTTGCGGAAAAACATAATCGATGGGCGCGCCAGCTTTTTTTTCGCGATTGCTTCACGCAAGATACACGAGATAACGCGATGGGTTAATCCTTATCAATCGCTCAATCTTGTCTTGGCCGCTTCCGAAATCGCTACCACCGCGGGGTGTTTGAGCTTGCGGTCCAAGGAGATCGCGTAAAAGCGCTCGCGCAGCTCGTCCACTCGGCCGATTGATTTTACCTGATAATGACGCTGCACTTCGGCAGCAATGATCGATGGAGCAAAAAAGACTCCGAGCCCGCGCTGGCCAAACACTTTTAATAGCGCCGAGTCTTCACATTCAACCACGATCTTTGGCTGAATATTCTCCGCATTGAACCAGTGATCCAAAGCTCGGCGCGCCGTGGTATTGCGGGTCGGCAGCAAGAATGGCGCGCCGTCGAGCGACTTGGGAAAACCGCGCCGGTACGAGTCGGCGTGCCTGGTTGTGCCGAACAACGTCATGCCGCATTCTCCCAGCAAGTGATTGAAAGCCTTAACGTTCAATGCCGGGTCGATGGGCGCGTCGGTTAGCACCACATCGATGTCATGATGAGCCAAAGCCGGCAGCAGTTCTTCATTGGTTCCTTCCCGGCAGATGATTTTAAATGCATCTTTTAACCTAAGCGCCGGTTCGATCAACTGATATGCGACCAGCTTCGGCATCACGTCGGCAACGCCGATCGTCAATCGCGCCAAACGCCCCTCTGGCCGTCCTTTAAGAGTCCCAAGCATCTCCTGGCCCAAAGAGAAAATCTCATCGGCGTACCGAAACACCAACTTCCCGGTTTCCGTCGGCACCAAATGGCGTCCCGCCTTGCGGAACAATTTCTCCCCAAGCGACTGTTCCAATGACTTCAACTGAGCGCTGACCGTCGGTTGGGTCAGGCGCAGATCTTCACTGGCGCGGGCAATGCTGCCGGCCCGGACGACGGTCCAGAAGTACAGCAAATGGTGATAATTGAGCCATTCCATGGGCGCCATAATAATTCGCTTTTTTCTAAGGGTCAAGAAGAGATTATGAATTTGTCGAATGGTAGCGCCATGCTTATATTCGTCCGCGGGGAGAGAATAACTTCTTGAAAGGAAAAAAACTATGTCCGCAGACTCATCTTTCAACTCTCATCTTGACTTCAACAAGTTGTTCGAACCCGACGAGCTCATGTCGGCGCAATTTTACCAAACGACCAAACGAACCTACCAGGCGAACCCGGAGCTGCGTTTGTTGGCCGCGGTTTTGGAAGACGCGGTGGCGAGTCTGATGACCGATCTACGCCGCTGCTCCAAGCGACAGCGCCGCGATTTCGCGGAGGCCATGCGTTGGGTCGTCGATAGAGACGATGATGATTGGCACTTCTCTTTCGTTAACGTCTGCGAAATTCTCACCATCGATCCGGAGTACCTGAGAGCCGGTTTGATCCGAAAAGTGAATCAGATTCGCGACACTAAGCCCTCGGACCCACAAGTCAACAGAAGCTATCTACCGGCGCGCCGCAAAGTCGTCCGGATGCATGCCGGCCGAGTCTAGGCGGTTCAGTGAGCAGGTCACCATTGAACACAAAGACCAAATTCAATATCTGGTACGTCTTCATCGCACTGTGGGGCGTGATTTTGATCCATGAAGTCTGGGCCAGAATGACCCAGATCCAAGAGATCTCCTACAGTCAGTTTCAGACTTATCTGGCCGGCGGGCGCATCCAAGAGATTCGCATCACCCAGAACTATATCAACGGTATCCTAAAGGACCCCAAGGAGAACGAGCCTAAACAGTTTATCACCGTTCGCGTGGCAGCGGATTTTGCCGAAGCGCTGGCGACGCATAAGGTGAAATTCTCCGGCCAGATCGAGAGCACGTTCATCCGCGATTTACTTTCGTGGGTGGTGCCGGCGCTGGTGTTCGTCGGGATTTGGATTTTTGCCATGCGCCGCTTCGCCGAGAAGCAGGGCCTGGGCGGCGGTTTTATGTCCATCGGCAAAAGCAAAGCGAAGATTTACCTGGAAAAGGAAGTCAAAGTGACCTTCGCCGATGTCGCCGGCGTCGACGAGGCCAAGACCGAGCTCCAAGAAGTCGTCGAGTTTCTCAAGACGCCGGAAAAGTTCAGCCGCCTCGGCGGCAGGATTCCCAAAGGTATCTTGCTCGTCGGTCCGCCCGGCACTGGCAAAACTCTCTTGGCCAAGGCGGTCGCGGGCGAATCCGGTGTGCCTTTCTTTTCGATCAGCGGCTCGGAGTTCGTTGAAATGTTTGTCGGCGTCGGCGCGGCTCGGGTGCGCGACTTGTTCGAGCAGGCTAAGCAAAAGGCGCCTTGCATTATCTTCATCGACGAATTGGACGCGCTCGGCAAAGCGCGCGGCGTGATGACATCCGGCCACGATGAGCGCGAGCAGACTCTCAATCAGCTCCTAGTCGAGATGGACGGCTTCGACACGCGCGTAGGCGTAATCCTGATGGCGGCGACCAACAGGCCGGAAATTCTCGACCCGGCGCTGCTGCGCGCCGGGCGCTTCGACCGGCAAGTGCTGGTTGACCGCCCGGATAAGTCCGGACGGCTGGCGATTCTTCGGGTGCATGCCAAAGGTGTGCAGTTGGCGCCGTCGGTTGATTTGGAGGTCATTGCGGCGATGACAGTGGGTTTCGCCGGCGCTGATCTCGCCAACATTCTCAATGAGGCCGCTTTACTCGCAGTCCGCGGCGAAAAGGAAGCTGTGGACACGAGCGACCTCCAAGAAGCGGTCGAGCGGGTCATCGCTGGGTTGGAGAAAAAGAATCGGGTCTTGAATCGTCAGGAGAAGGAACGAGTTGCTTATCACGAAGTCGGTCATGCCTTGGTCGCGCTGAATGTTTCGGGCGCGGACCCGGTGCAAAAGATTTCGATCATTCCGCGCGGCGTGGCGGCTCTGGGCTATACGTTGCAATTGCCGACCGAGGACCGCTTCCTGATGACCAAGTCGGAGCTGGAAAATCGTATCGCCGTGCTGCTCGGCGGCCGCGTCGCCGAGGAATTAATTTTTAATGAAGCCTCCACCGGCGCTCGCGATGACCTGGTAAAAGTGACGGACATTGCCAAGAGCATGGTCAAAGCTTACGGCATGAGCGACAAGCTCGGCAAAGTGAGCTTCGACCGCAACCACCAGCCGCTATTCTTGCAAAACGGCCAAGGTCTCGCTCCGGCCGACTATAGCGACGACATCGCACGGGAAATCGATCTCGAAGTGCGCCGCATCGTCGATAGCCAATATGAAAGAACAACGGCCATCCTCAAGGCCAACACCGAGAGCCTGCACAAAGCGGCCGGCGTATTGTTGAGTAAGGAAACCATTAGCGGCGTGGAGCTATCAGCCATCGTGACATCAACCGGTAACACCCACGGCGCCGGGGATGCGGTCGGCATGGCCGTCGCGGCCTCGTCCTCATGAGCATGACAAGGAGAAATGACACTCAATGATTCTCGTATGGCAGAAAGTGAAAGTGACTCTTGGTATCGCGCTTTGCGTGATCGGCATAGCCGGCACGTTGGTACCGGTAATCCCCGGCGTGCCGATGATTCTCGCAGGGGTGGCCTTAATGGGCACTGATCATCCGTTGGTGCGCAGCTTAAAAGAGCGTCTAAAGCGTTGGCGCGACAGCAAGAAATCCTCGTGAACTTGAAGTGAGTCAGGACCAAAGAGAGCTTATGGAAAATCGCATAAAGCTGAATGCCGCTGAAACCGAGTCCATGTTGACCGTCTGTCTGCTCGCCGCGTTTGCCGACGGCGGCAAAAGCGAAGTGGAACGAGCGGCGATCAAAGCGATCATGGACAACCTGAAGGCAACGGACACGAATCATGCCGCGCTCTATCAGCACGTACTGCTTGGCCAGGTCGCTTTGGCGCAGGCCGCGCAGCCGCTCGAGCGCATGGAACTGCGCCAGTTCGCCTATGAAATGGCGGTCAGCGTCTGCGAGGCCGATAATCTCCTGACACCCCGAGAGAAAAGTTTTCTCGATCAACTTCGCCAAGTGCTTCGCCTAGACACCAATTTAGCGACGCGCATCGAGAAAGACGCCGAAGCCGTAGCTTTCCCAGATTTAGCCGTTGCGGCGCCGGCAACCACGCCCGTTGAAGCCAAGCAGGCGGTTGCGGTTGTCGCGAGCGCCACAACAGGCAATGACATCGACGATATGATCCTTAACTCTTCGATTCTCAATGGCGCTTTGGAGTTGATGCCTCAGTCGCTGTCCACCCTGGCGATTATCCCTTTGCAGATGAAGCTGGTGTACCGCATCGGCAAAAAATATGGCTACGAGGTCGAACTCCGGCCACATCAAGGAACTCCTTGCCACCGCCGGCGTGGGTATCAGCTCGCAAGTTCTCGAAGGCTATGCGACGAAGTTGTTCGGCGGGTTGTTCGGCAAACTTGGCGGCAAGATTGGCAAATCCGTCGCCACCCAGGCGACCAGCTCCGCGCTCTCCTTCGCCGCCACCTACGCCATCGGCCAGATGGCGCAAAATTACTATGCCGGCGGCCGCACACTTTCCAATGTCGAGATGCGCCAGCTAGTCGACCAGCTAAAAGAAAAAGCCACCGGCCTACACTCGAAATACGCGGGCCAAATCCAGCAGCAATCGCAGAAAATCGACGCCACGCAACTACCCAGTTTGATTCGCGGCCAATAAGGATGGCAACTCGATGAGTTCTGGGCAGAGAAAGGAAGCGTTTATGAAGTTTGGCATCCGAGGACGACATGTAGAACTGACCGAAGCAGTGCTGACCCATGTGGAGAGCCGCGTACGGTTTGCGCTGAGCCGGTTTGGGCCAAGGATCAGGCAGATCGCCGTGAAACTCACCGACCTCAACGGCCCACGCGGCGGGTTTGATAAGCAATGCCGGGTTACAGCGACCCTCTCTCCGTCGGGGAAAGTGATGGTGGAGGGAACCGACGCTTACCTCCACAATGCCATAGATATTGCGTCAGATCGGCTAGATCGCTCCGTCACACGTGAGCTGGAGCGGAGGCGTGAGCGCTAGAGCATGAGAGCGGTGCAGTCAACCAGTATGTTCATCGTAAACCTCTTGACCGGCGGGATATCATGACTCTGGGCGGAACCCGTCTGCCTGTTGAAGAGCGGATCGGCCGGTTGGAGAGCATGGCAGGCATAAGACAATGACCGCACCCGGTATCGTGATTTTGCTTTTTGGGCTCCTGGTGCTCGGCGGCGGAATTATCGGTTATACCAACACCGCCAGCGTCGCATCCCTCATGGGAGGGATCGCCTCCGGGTTTGGGCTTCTGGCCAGCGGTCTCGGCGTGCTCAGACGCAAAGAGCTGGGGTTTGTTTTCGCCCCTTTTATAACCGTCCTGCTAATGGCGTTTTTCGCTTACCGTTTAGCGGTGAGCGGTGACTTTATTCCCTCTGGCTTGATGGGAATTCTCGGGCTCGTTGCCCTAGTCCTCTATTGTGCACTGCCCGCTAAGGAGAACTGATGACATCAGACAGCGTTTACTCATGGATCATCTTTAACATCTTCGTCCTGGGCATGCTCGCCCTCGACCTATTGGTGTTCCACCGCAAAGCCCACGCCGTTTCACTGCGAGAGGCTTTCTCTTGGAGCGTCGTTTGGATCTCTCTGGCTCTGATTTTCAACCTGGGGATTTACTACCTGTGGGGATCGGAGAAGGCCATGGAGTTTCTCGCCGGCTACCTGATCGAGAAGTCCCTGAGCGTGGACAACATCTTTGTTTTCATCATGATCTTTTCGTACTTCGCCGTTCCAGCGATGTACCAGCATCGGGTTCTTTTCTGGGGCATCCTGGGCGCCCTGATCATGCGCGCGATATTTATCGCGGCGGGGGCCGCCCTGCTGAGCGCGTTTCACTGGATCATCTACATATTCGGCGGCTTTCTGATTATCACGGGCGTCAAGATGTTCTTCGCCGGTGACGAAAAAATTGAGCCGGAGAAGAATCCTGCCGTCGTTTTGCTCCGCCGCTGGATGCCTATTACCAAAGAGTTTCACGGGCAACGCTTTTTCGTCCGCATCGATGGGCGCCTCTGGGCCACGCCGCTCTTTGTGGTTCTGCTTGTGATTGAGACGACAGACGTGATCTTTGCCGTAGACTCCATCCCCGCTATCTTCGCCATAACTCTCGACCCCT
The DNA here is from genome assembly GCA_016844625.1 of Deltaproteobacteria bacterium. Lineage (GTDB taxonomy): Bacteria > Desulfobacterota > Binatia > UBA9968 > UBA9968 > DP-20. The sequence continues at coordinate 2,036 of JAERMN010000014.1, read as the reverse complement.
TCATCGTCTACACATCCAACATATTCGCTATTTTGGGCCTGCGCGCGCTCTACTTTCTGTTGGCCGGAATTTTGGAGATGTTTCGCTATCTTAAGGTCGGGCTTGCATTTGTCCTCTGCTTTGTGGGCGTCAAGATGATGCTCGTCGATTTCTACAAGATCCCCATCGGCATCTCCTTAGGGGTGGTGGCAGGAATACTGGCCATCTCTATTCTGGCTTCTCTGGTGCAACCGAAACTGGCGCAGGTCCCAACCTCAGAGCCGAACCCCGGCCACGCCCCACGCAAGGGGCCGCGCCGCACGGCACAAGTAGCATCGAGAATGAGATCAAAAACGGGCCCCGTTAAGCCCTCAATTTTGCTGGCCATAGTCGCCGTCGTCCTGGCAAGTGTGAAATGGACATCTATTTCAAGCGGTCCATCTGCTGATGACGCGATAGTGGCGATCCGCGTTGCGCAGCGCGACCTATTTGAGGCCAAGCAGAGCCAACGCGCATTGGAAACGCCAACATTTAATGACGCCGAAGGAGCGCTAAACTTTGCTTGGGCGGCGCGGAAAGAGAAGCGCTACGAAGACGCCATTGTGGCGGCTCGCAAAGTAAGTCATTCAGTGAGAGTAGGTGAGTAAAATGAAGAATTGTCTCACATAACGGGAATACCGCTTTTCAAGCGCGGCAAGGTGAAAGACATTTATGATTTGGGCGATCGTCTACTGATTGCGGCTTCGGACCGTCTTTCCTGTTTCGATGTAGTCCTACCTATACGATTCAGAACTACATCGTGCCGCTGGTGCCCCTGCTGGCTTTGCAGACACAGATAGGCCAGCAAGTCAGCCGACAACTGGAAGGCCTCGCTCACCTGGTGTCGTGTGGGCCGCGCGAGCATGTCGCGACGATGCCGGAACGACGTTGGGTCGGGATCGCGTCCTACTGCCGGAACGAGGAGCCACGCGATGGGGTTTGGTGATGGGGGGTTCTATCTCGGAATCCATGGAGAAGGCACGGTGAATACAAGCAATGCCGATCTCGCACCGAGCCTGCGCGAGCGCGTCCGCGGTTTCATAGAGAGTGTGCGCTTCGAAAGAGCAATGACCACGCTGATCGTCGCCAACGCCATCACGCTCGGACTCGAAACCTCCCCTGCAGTTGTGGCGCGTGTCGGCGGCCTGCTGCACGTAATCGATCGAACGGTGCTAGCCGTCTTCGTGGTCGAGTTGCTGTCGCGATTCTTCGTCTACCGCCGTCGCTTCTTTCAGGACCCGTGGCGCATGTTCGATTTCCTGATCGTCGGGATCGCGCTGATGCCCACGAGCGGCGCGTTCAGCGTCTTGCGCGCCCTGCGCGTGTTGCGTGTGCTGCGGCTCGTATCACTGGTGCCCTCGATGCGCGGGGTGGTCAGCGCCCTGCTCACGGCATTGCCCGGGATGGCGTCGATCATCGGCTTGATGGCACTCGTGCTTTACGTGTCGGCGGTGCTGGCCACGAAGCTGTTCGGCGAAATCGCGCCGGAGTTTTTCGGCGAGATCGGCGCCTCGCTCTTCACGCTGTTCCAGGTGATGACGGTCGAGGGCTGGCCCGACATTGCGCGCGCGGTCATGGCGCAGTCGCCATATGCTTGGATATTCTTCGTCACCTACCTGCTGATCGCGACGTTCATGGTATTGAACCTGTTCATCGCGGTGGTCGTCAACGCGATGCAGTCGTAAGTCACGGAAGACCTCAAGGGAGAGGGAGAGGCGCACACCCGGCTGATCCTCGACGAGGTACGCGCGTTGCGGCGAGAAATCGAGGCGCTGCGCGGGCCGCCGAAATCGTGATCTCGTGTGGAGCGAGATCGACGGATCCGGCGTTGTCCTCGCCGATGGCCGCAGTATGGAACCAGTGCCCCAGGCGATGCGGTTCATGAAAGCGCCAGCAGTATCAACTGACTGGCGAACACCAGGTGGCTTGACCCACGAACGAGGAGAGTAGCGAATGATTTGGCTTTGGGTAGGATTCATCGTCTTTGTGCTACTGATGTTGGCGTTGGACCTGGGGGT
>JAERMN010000222.1 GCA_016844625.1 Deltaproteobacteria bacterium | reverse complement strand
CTTTACGAGAAACAGCGCAGCGGCGTGCTCATCACGCTCAACCGGCCCAATGCGTTGAACGCGATGAATCAAGAAATGCTGAACGAACTCGATGCCGCGTTCGCCGAAGCTGAAGGCGATCCTGAGATTCGCGCGGTTGTCATCACCGGCGCGGGCGGCGCGTTTTCCGCCGGCGAGGACATCGGCGGCGCCGATCCCGATACCGCATGGCCCTACGGCATACCGGCCGGCACTTCTCTCAACGCGACCTACAATAAATTCCGCGACGCCGATCGAAAAGATATTTTGGGCCGCCAGCTCTATCGCTGGCAATATCCCAAGCCGATCATCGGCGCGGTCAGCGGCTGGTGTTTCGGCGCGGCCTCGTGGCTCGCGCTCACCTGCCATATCACCATCGCCGCGGACGACGCCGTGTTCGGCCAACCGCAAGTGCGTCATGGCGCCAACACCGATTTCATCTGGGTCGCTCTAGCCGGTTTTAAGAACGCCTTGCGCTACTCGCTCACCGGCGATCACGTCGACGCCCAAGAGGCGCTCCGCATCGGCCTGGTCAATCAAGTGGTGGCCAAAGACCAGTTGCTCGAAACCTGTTTTCAATTCGTCGACCGCATCGCCCACATTTCGCCGGAAACGGTGAAGATCAATCTGCAAATCTCGACCATGGGATTAGAAATGATGGGCCTGCGCAAAGCGTGGACATTGAATTCCGAGCTAGCGGCCATGGCGCGCCTGACTAAGCGCGAAGAATTTAACAAACGGCTCGAGGACGCCAAGAAAAAAGGCGGCCTCGCGGCGTTCCTGCAAGAACGTGACGGCCCATTTCAACCGGAACCGTTTGGGCCAAGGGCAAAGAAGAAACTGGAGTAATGGAGTATTGGAGTACTGGAGTACTGGAGTGATGGGTTCACGACGGATTGGAGTGGTGCAGTACTGGAGTGGTGGAGTGTTGGGCCACAACCTCTCCACCCAACACTCCAACTAAGTTACCGGAGGTCTTATGAGCAACATTAGCGGCCGCTACGCCATCGTCGGCGTCGCCGAAACCAAAGTCGGCAAGCGCCCGGATGCGAGCACCCATTCGCTGCATCTGGAATGCATCAAAGCTTGTCTCGACGACGCTGGCATCAAAGCCAGCGATGTCGACGGCTTCATCACCAACCAACCGCTCAACGACGCGCATCGAAGCTATGCCGTGCGCATGGCGAATATGGCGCGCATGAGCCCGACCTACGCTACCGATCTAGCGCTCGGTGGCGCCACCCCCATCGCCATGGTGCAAAACGCAGTGATGGCCATCGAAGCGGGCATGGCGAACACGGTTTTGTGCGTGCACGCGCGCAAACGAAGCACGCCCGATCCGACGCCCGGCAGTCCGATTCGCCACGGTGACGAACACTGGGAAGAACCCTGGGGCCATTTCTCGGCGGTGGCCAATCATGCCTTTGCCGCCCAGCGCCACATGTATGAGTTCGGCACCACAAGCGAAGACCTCGCCCATGTCGCCGTCGCCACGCGCAAGCATGCGTGCCTAAACCAAAACGCTACCATGCGCAAGCCCATGACCATCGCCGACCATCAAGCGTCGCGCTTTATTTGCGAACCGCTGCGGCTGTTCGATTGCGCCCTGGAATCCGACGGCGGCGGCGCGGTGATCGTCACCAGTGCCGAGCGGGCGCGCGATTTTCCCCATAAGCCGGTGGCGATCCTCGGCATGGGCCAGCACCATCCGCATTTCAGTTTGATGGACGCGCCGACGCTCACCACGCTTGGCGGTAAGAAATCTTCCGAGCACGCCTATGAGATGGCCGGCCTCGCGCCCAAAGACATGGACTTCGCAGAAATCTACGACTGCTTCACGATCACGACGATGATCACACTGGAAGATTACGGTTTCTGTAAGAAAGGCGAAGGCAAAGATTTTGTCAAAAATGGCCGTATCGAAGTCGGCGGCGAACTGCCGGTGAATACCCACGGCGGCTTGCTTTCGCAGGCGCATATCGAAGGCATGCTGCATGTCACCGAAGCCGTCAGGCAACTGCGCGGCAATGAAGTCGAACCTGAGCGCCAAGTGAAAAACGCCAAAGCCGGCATCGTCAGCGGCCACGGCGGCAGCCTGTGCATGCACGCAAGCTTAATTTTGGGGGAACTATGAGCGAATCCAGCGACAACCGTGGCCGCAACGTGAGAAGAGTTCGACCGTTTCTCGAAGAGTTCGAAGCGAAGCCGTTCTGGGCTAATTTACGCGAGCACAAACTCACCGCCCAGCACTGCAAAGCGTGCGGTAAGTTTTTCACCTTCCCGCCGCAGGGCTCGTGCCCGCATTGCCTGTCGACCGATTACGAGTGGACCCAACTTAGCGGCAAAGGCAAAGTGTATTCCTTCGTCAGTTACCACCGTGCCTGGCACCCAGCCTACGAGGGCAAGACGCCGTATAACGTCTCGCTAGTCGACCTCGACGAAGGACCGCGCCTGATCAGCAACGTGATCGACTGCCCACCGGAGCAAGTGAAGATCGGCATGCCGGTGCAAGTAGTCTACGAAGACAACGACGAGTTCACCTTGCCAAAGTTTCGGCCTGTGAATTGAGCGGCGTCCAAGCTTGATCGGACCGATCGGTCTGACCCGACGGATCGGTCGGATCACTCGGAGCTTTACAGTGGCCGCGATCCTTTGCACTGCGGATAACCCGAACAGCCCCAAAACTGCGAACCGGCCCGCTCGCCTTTGCGCGCGGTACGCAGGAGCATCGGCTTACCACAAGTTGAGCAAGTTGGCGCAGGAGCTAAAAGATCCGCCCGATCGGTCCGATCCGACGGATCCGACTGATCTTCTCTCTGCCTCCGCCGCTCCGCCAGTCGTGCGGCAGCGAGTTTCTCCGTGTAACCGCCCTCCTGAACAAACTCCCGCTCCAGCCCAGCGATCTGCTGGTCGAGCAAGTAGTTCGCCTGGTGAATCAGGCAGAGCACGGTGTTGGCGACGACTGCTGGGTCCGCGGCATCGAGCCAGCGGGAGTATCTTTTGCGATGATCGGAAGGATCAGTCTGATCGGACCGATCGGTCCGATCTCTTTTCAACCCCACAGCACGCACCTCGCGAGCCTCCAGGTCATCTTTTTTCCACTGGCGCTTACCACGCTGGCGCAGAAAGTCTTCATAGTCGAGCAGCAACTCATCGAGGCTAGCCCGCGCGACGTTCACCAGTCGTAGCTCGGTCTGGCTAGATGCCGCCGCTGCCCTGCTACCCTCCGCAATGTTTTGCCTGCCGCTGCGCGCCGCCTGCACCATCTGATCTTGGGTGCGCGAACGCTTATCGACAAAGCGATCGCAAAACGCCACCGTTGCGTCGTAAATCACCGTGGCCACTTGAAAGCTACGCAGCTCACGATAGCCGCCGCTCGGCCGCAGCCGATGGCGGCCAGAAGATCGGTCGGATCGGTCTGATCCGACGGCTCGGTCAGATTCTTTGCTACTCATAGCGACACTACTTAATCGCCTCCGCCTTCTTGAGCGCCTCGATCCTCTGCTTGCTCAGACCCAAAATCCCGCCAAACACTTGATCGTTGTTCACGCCAATCCACGGCGCAGGTCTCGCGGCATCGGCGACTGAGAGCGAAGGAATCCCCGGCAAACCGTGATGGGTGATCTTGCCCCAAGGTTGCGCATCGGTCTCGACGATGTGACCGCGAGCGCGTAGGTGAATGTCGTGAAACAGATCTTCGCCGGAAGCTGGCATACCGGCCGCAACGCCGGACTCTTGGAACAAGCGAAACACCTGTTTTGCCGTATACTTGCGTGTCCATTCGGAAAGTTTCCGATCAAGCTCTTTGCGTTCTTGCTTGCGGCCCGCTTTGGCGGCGAACTTGGGATCGCCGGCCCAGGACGATTTGCCGATCACGCCGACCATGCTCTGCCACTCGTCATCGCTGGCACAGGCGATGATAATCCAACTGTCGTCGCCACCGCATGGATACACGCCATACGGCTCATAAACTTGACCGAGAATCTCGCGGTAACCCATGGCGTCCCACTCGTTGCCGTTCACCGTATAATCGAGAATCGCCGGCCCCATCATCGCGCCCTGGGCTTCGAGCATGCCGGCTTCGATGAATTGTCCTTGGCCGGTGCGCGCTTGATATTCCAACGCGGCAAGCACGCCGAGCGCCATAGTCACCGAGCCGACGCGGTCCGGCCAAGCGATCTTGCAGCGGGTTTCCATCGGCGAATCGGGGTAACCCCACAAGCGCATGATCCCGGTGTAAGCGAGCAGCTGCCAACCCCAGGCGACCCAGGTTTTCAGCGGGCCGGTCAAACCCCAACCAGGCATCACCGCTTGCACGATGCCGGGATTGATCTGCTGCAAAACTTCGTAGCTAAAACCTAGTCGCTCTAAAACACCAGAGCTAAAATTGTCGACGACGACATCGGACTTGGCGACCAACTGTTTAAACAATTCTTTACCTTCACCATTGCGCAGATTGAGCGTGCAGCCGAGCTTCGCCCGGTTCATGCACGCATGCACCGCTGCTTCGCGCTCTTTGCTCGGAATCGTGCCGCTCTCGATCTTGACCACTTCCATGCCATAGTACGCGAGCAATTCAGTTCCCAGCGGACCTGCATATTGCTGCGTCAGATCCGCCATGCGCAAGCCCTTCAGCATCGGATCGCGCACATGCTCCTTCTGCTGTTTCACTGAGTGAGCAGAAAAGGTTTCCAACTCAGCGAGAATTTCTTGGCGATGCTGATCGAGCAACGGCGCGGGCCGGCGCACGCGCATCGGCGTCAACGACAAGCGCATGGGCGCCCCCGGTGCTTTATATTTGCCGATCACCGGATGATCGAGCTCCTGCATCCACTCACGGACAATATTCTGCTCGCAATCGACAAATTGCCCAATGGTGTTGAGCGGCGCGCCGGCGAGATGACGCGCTTGCGCCTGGTTGGCAAAATCATCAGCGTTGAACTGGCCGATGAACTCGGCAAACGCCTTGGCCACTTCTTCGCCATGCTCGTCGCGGTAGCGCGGACTTTCCCACTCGGGCCCCGCAAGCGATTTATCGGTCATCCAGTTTTGCCCGAACTCCTTCCACATATGCGGCATGTTGGTGGTGAAGTGCACGTAGCGCCCGTCTTTACAGCGATAGATATTGGTCCCGGCGCCGCCGTACGCTTTGGCGCCGGGCCGTCGCTCCAAACGGTTTTCACGCGAATAGCGCGCGATGCTGCTGCTGTTGGCAAACGTCAATGATTCTTGCAGCGACATATCGATGCGCTGCCCAGCGCCGGTGATGCGCGCGTGACGCACCGCGGCAAGGCCCAACAGCGCCGCCATGGTGCCAGCCATCTGATAAGCGAGATGGCTCGGTGCCGTGCAATGGCCTTTATTGTTATCGCCCTGGCCGTAAAGAAATCCACCGGTGGCGTTGGCGATGGCGTCGCTGCCTTTGTAGCGACGATAGGGTCCAGTGCGGCCGAACGGCGTGATCGAAACGATCGCCAATGCGGGAAAGTTTTTGCTTAGACTCTCGTCGTTGAAGTCGAATTTTTCCAGATAGCCAAGCGGCGTCGCCTCGACGAAGAGATTCGCTGATGCAAGTAGTTTCGAAAAAGTTTCCCGATCCGAGTCTCGCTCCAGATCAAGCATGATGCTGCGCTTGTTGGTATTCGCGTTGACAAACGTCAGACTGCGCTCGGGATGCTCGATGTTGCCAGCGAACGGCGGCAGCAGCCGATTGGGATCGCCGCCCGGCGGCTCGATCTTGATCACAGCGGCGCCAAGATCGGCCAGCTGCCGCGTCGCATAAGACGCCGGCATATCGCCAAGCTCGATCACGCGAAGATGACCGAGCGCGGATTCGTTAGTGATGGTTTCTGCCAAGGGATTACTTTCCGCTCGGTCCGAAGAAGACGTTTTCACCACGAAG
>JAERMN010000221.1 GCA_016844625.1 Deltaproteobacteria bacterium | reverse complement strand
CTTGACTTCGGCGCCTGCTGCCAGTAAGCCGACAACATCGAACAGGCTGCCGAGTAACGCGATGGCAAACCAGCTCCACTGCATAGCTTACTCCGTCAACCACTTAAGTACGGCATATGCGTTGCCGAACGCTGAGATTGAAAAGAGTCTGGTGTCGATTTGGCAGAAAGTCCTCGATGTGCGCCCCGTAGGTATCCCCGCCCGCGAAGTGGCTTCGTTTAATTGGTTCGAAAGTTTAAAGTTTAGAAGTTCACGAATATCTCTTTCGCGTCATCCCCGGTAAGTTGTTTGATCGTCGAGATGCGGTCGCTGAATTCTTTTAACGTGCCCAACGATGCTGGGCCCATATCGATCAAGATTGAAAACAGCGAGAAGCCGAGTTTGTCTTTTTGCTCGCGAAAACCTTCGGCCCACTGGGGGTCGACCTGGCACTCGCCGTCGGTGATGAAGATAATATCGCCTTTCTTGAAGCGCGATTGGCGCAGGCAGTCCAGCGCCGCGTCGAGCGGTTTTTGAAAATCCGTGCCGCCGCCGGGGAAATATTCGGCTAAATCCATAATCGTTTTGGTTTCGACTTCGTAGCGATCGCGCGGGTTCATGTCGAGGACTTGCAGCGGCGTCTCAGCCGAGGAGAAACAGATCGAGCGAAATAGGCGGCGCTGTTTGCGGGCGATTTCGAGCAGCGTCAAGCTAACCGCTTTTGACCAAATCTCTTTATCGCCTGACATCGACGAGCTGCCGTCGAGACAGACGATCATCGGCCCTTTGCCTTTCTCTTCGATGCCGCGGAGCGAATATTGGATCAACTCCTGGTCGAGAAAACGGCGGTAGAAGTCTTTTCGTAATAGCGGATGGTGCAGACTTAACAACTCGTGCGGCAGCAGGCGATGAAGCGCGTCGCCCTGCTCGACTTCGAGTAGCTCTTCGCTGGCGCGCTCAAACACTTTCTTGCGCAGCGCCTGAGCGTGAAACTTCATGCGCCCGACCATGCGCGCGAGTTTTTTGAGTTTTTCATTGCCGGCCAGACGCCGGCCGAGCTCAAGTTTCTGACCGGCTGGCGACTTTTCAGCGCTGCCAATCGTGTTGCCCCAGGTCTCGGCTTCTTGAGTGGCATCTTCCAATTGCTGGGCAACCTTGATCGCTTCGGCCTGCATCCGATTCGCCGCTTGGGATTCGATCTGTTTAAGATCTTCTTTGAGCTGATTCGTCTTGTGACGCAGCAGCGCTTCGGCGCCTTGAACTTCGCCGCCCATCTTTTCTTTGGCTTTTTGCAGCGCCTTTTTGCCTTCTTCCGATAGTTGATCCTCCGGAATCGTATCGGCGTTGTCGTACTCTTCGATCTTCTGATCGAGGATCTCTTCTTGTTTCTGGATATCCCAGAGATCGCGCAGATCGCGCCGGGTAAGAAACTTCTCTTCGCGTACCAGCGTCAGCAGTCGCTCGCCGAGAATTAACGTGGAAAGTCCGGCGTGGGCTTCGTTTAGCAAAGTCTGCTCGCGCAGGAATGCATACTGCGCGCCGTTGTGGATGGCGTGGAGAAAGTTTCGATTGAGCAGCGCGCTCGGCAGAACGTCGCCGTCCGCGTGATACTTAATGTTGTATTTAAACAGCAATGAAAAAATATCTTGGAGCAGCGAGCCGAAATGGGGAAGCAAGCTGGCGCCAGCTGACTCCAACTCGCGGAGCGAGGGAGCTTCGGCGCGCAGATGCTCCCAGACGCGCCGATCGTAGGCGTCGTGTTCGATCCAGAAAGTGTTTTTCGGCAAGGGCTGGAAAACCCGTTTGGCAGGCGCTTTTTTGGGACGCCTTGGCGCCATTAGAAACGCTCCAGCAGCTCTTTTTGCAACTGTTCAATCTCAACCCGAACCGTGTTCACCCGATCGAGCGGCCGGCCCAGGCGTTGGGCTTTTTCCATGATCTGGTCAACCTTGGTCATGATGTTTCTGAGTTTGGTGTGATACTCGATCAGCGCACGAGCACGCTCGTCGCTGGTACGCCCCGGTTGCAGCGCGGCTTCGCGAATTTCGCGTGATTCGTACAGTAACTCGGTGATTTCCTCTTCGTAGCCGAGCAGCAGCTCGCGGATCGTAGCGCGCACCTGTTCATGCTCAGCGGGATCGCGCCACAGGACATGCTCAAGAAAGAAGAGATGCTTCTCGTAAACTTCCTTTTCACCGTCCAGATAGGCATAGGCTTGCAAGAGCGCAAGCGACTGGCGGTAGCGGCGGTCGGAAGCTTGAATGTTCTTCTTATTGAGCTCGCGCCGAATATCGGCGATGCCGCGGTAGACATGGGACGGAATCAGAACCGCGCCGGCTTGGTTCTGAAGCTCGGTTAATTCCGCCAGCGTCAGTGTGGTTCGTTGGGCTGCCTTCTGCGACTCCAGCATGCGGAGAAAGCGGAAATCTTCAGCGATGTAGCCGACCACGAAGCGGACGAGAAAACGGTCATAGAGCGCGGTCAACTCTTCTTCTTCCGGTAGTTCGTTGCTGGCGCCGAAGAGCGTCAGCAGGGGCACTTTGACAATCTCTTTGCCGTTATGAAACAGCCGCTCGTTGATCAGCGTTAGGGTCGAATTCAAGATCGACGAGTTGGCTTTAAAGATTTCGTCCAGGAAGGCGATGTGAGCTTCCGGCAGTTTACGGTCGGTCACCCGGCGGTAGTCGTCCTGCTCCAATGCTTTCAAACTCACCGCGCCGAAAATCTCTTCCGGCGTGGTGAAGCGCGTCAGCAGCCACTGAAAATAGTTCGCGCCCTCGATGCGCCGGCACAGTTCGTCGGCGAGCATCGACTTCGCCGTGCCCGGCGGGCCGATGATTAACAAATGATGCGATGAGAGCAGGGCGGCGAGCGTGCCGTCGATCAGGTCGGCGCGTTCCAAAAACATCTGTTTAAGCTCTTCGCGAATTGTCTTAAGCTTATCTTGAGGAGTCATGTCAATGATTTTCTTTAGACTAGCAAAGGAACAGTGCAGAGACAATCAATAGACTTTCACATGACTTTTGGATATTGAGGAGGTACTACCGAGGCAGGAGGACCGTTGCGATGCAGAGACGTTGGATTCCAGTTTTAGCCCAGCTGTGTTCGATGTTATTTCTGGCCGTGCCGCTGATCGCCCAGGACGCCAAACTCATTGAGGCGGCGAAGAAAGAGGGCGGTAAAGTTGTCGTCTATGGCTCCATCGAAAACGACACCATGGACCGGATCGGCGCGGCGTTCAAAAAGAAGACCGGGCTCGACGTCGAGTTCTGGCGCGCGGCATCGACCAAAGTGATGGATCGCGTGCTCAACGAAACTCGCACCGGAAAACCGCTTTACGACGTCGTGCTGACCACCACGCCGCCAATGGAGTTCATGTTCAACGAGGGCGGGTTGGCCAAGTATGATTCGCCGTCGGCAAAAGCCTTTCCTAAGGAAGTCATGCACCCGAACCTGGGACCGCAGTATCGCAACGCGGTGATCGGCATTCTTTATCACTCGGGCATTATCAAGCCGGCGGACGCGCCAAAGTCGCTGGAGGACCTGCTCAAGCCGCAATACCGAGGCAAACTCGTCATGCCCGACGCGAGCCAGCACACGACCACGGCGCAGTGGTTGGCGAGTTTGCATAAAGTCATGGGCAGCAAGGAACGCGCGGACAAATTCATCCGCGACTTAGCCGCGACTAAACCGCTACTGGTCGAGTCGCTGACGCCCGCCGGCGAGCGAGTCACCACCGGGGAGATGCCCATCGGTATCGGATTCCTCAAAAATGTCGTTTTCTACGGCCAAAAGGGCGTGCCGATCGACTACGTGCGGCTCGGGAAGTTTATGGGTGACGGCCAAGCGGTGGCGCTCGCAGCGAAGCCCGTCCATGCCAATGCGGGAAAAGCGTTCATCGACTATTTCATCGGTGAAGAGGGACTCAAAATTATGGCCGGCATCGGCGAGTTTGTGACCCGCAAAGGCATTTATCCGCCAATCCCCGATGCCGATAAGATCGAGCTGGTCGAGATGATCGACATGGACAAGAAGACCTACGCGGAAAAGATGGCGGAGTACAAAAAGATTTTCTTGCAGAACTGACTGGTCACGCATTCAAACCGTTCAATACGTTCAAAGCCTTTTTCGGAAAAGACGGTGGTGAAATTCGTGGTTGATAGCGAGTGGGATGTAATACTGATCGGCGCGGGGCAGAATAATTTTGCCCTCGGTACTTATCTCGGCAAGGCCGGTTTGAAGACGGTGATTTGCGAGAGCCGGCTCGAGAACGGCGGCCGGCTCGCCAGCGAAGAGATCACTCGTCCCGGCTATTGGCACAACACGTTGGCTTACTTCCAGGATAATCGGGAAGTCTCGCCGCCCTGGCGCGAGCTCGACTGGGATAATGGCCATCACGCCGAGTTCGTCTCGCCGCCGGTGATCAGCTCCTTATTACTTTCGGACGGTGGCTCGGTGTCCCAACATCAATCTTTGGAGGCGAGCGTTACTTCGATTAAACGGCTTTCCACCAAAGACGGCGAAACTTGGCGCCAGGTGCACAATCGCTATCATCAGCTGATCCGCGACTATCTCATCCCTTACTACTACCGAGCGCCGCAAGAAGGCGCGACGATACTGCAAAAACTGGACAGCGAGCCGGCAGGCAAAGATTTCAAACGGCTGTGGCAGATGACGCCCAAGCAGGTTGTCGATGAGCTATTTGAAAATGATGCAGTGAAGACCCTCGTCTTATCGCAGATGGCGATTCCGCGCGGCGTGGCGGTGGATTATGGCGGCGGCGGCATCGAAGTGTTGAAGCTTATCGCGGGCGAAGAGAAGCCGGAATTGGCGCGCGGCGGTTCGCATTCCATCGCCCAGGTCTTGCAGCGCGCTTACGTGTATAACGGCGGCCAGATCCGCGCCGTGCATCATGTTGAAAAAATCCTGGTCAATGACGATGGCCGCGCGGTGGGCGTTCGTCTGCGCGATGGGCGGGAGTGGAAGGCGCGGTTGGCGGTGGTGTCGAATGCCGATCCCTATTCGACCTTAGTCGAGATGGTCGGCGAAGACTATTTGCCGCGGACTTTTACCGAGCGGGTGAAAGACATCCAGGTCGATGAATTCTCGTATTTTCAAGTGCATTTGGCGCTCAAGGCGCCAGTGCGCTACGCGCTTCACGAAGCCAACGATTCGGCGGTCGGCCAGGCGATGAACGTGAATATCGGGCCGGAGAAACCGACGCATATCGACGAGATGTGGAAAGAGATTCGCGCCGGCGAATTCCCTGAGCATGCTTGTTTGCATGCGATTTGTCCGACCGCGTTCGACCCGCTGCAGGCGCCGAGGGGGAAGCATGCCGCTTCGGTTTTCATGCCGGTGCCGTTTCAATTAAAAGGCAAGAAACCCGAGGACTGGGTGAAGCTTAAGAAGGGCGTCATGGATCACGTGCTGAAAATCTGGCGTCGCTACGCGACCAATCTCACCGATGAGAATATCGAAATGAAAGTGGCGATGGAGCCTTACTACATGTCGGGGCGCTGGCCCAACATGCGCCGGGGTTCGGTCTGGGTGGCGCGCAAGATTCCGGCGCAGATGGGCGAGCAGCGGCCGATCGAACAGATATCTGACTACCGCACGCCGATCGCGGGGCTTTATCAAGTCGGTGTGGGTATGCATCCAGCCGATGCGGTCATCGCCGGTTCGGGTTACAACTGCTGGCGCATTATGAAGCAGGATCTCGGGTTATAAGGGGTCTAACGTTTTGAACGGCTTGAACGATTGCAACGATTTGAACCACGCCGTCGTTCAAGCCGTTCAAATAGTTCAAAACGTTCAAGCCGTTTCGGACCGGATGTTATGGCGAAAATATTAGAATACGACGGCGTTATTATCGGCGCGGGGCACAACGGCATGATCTGCGCCGGTTATCTGGCCAAGTGCGGCCAGAAGATCATGGTCGTCGAGAAGAACATGGAAGTAGG
>JAERMN010000013.1 GCA_016844625.1 Deltaproteobacteria bacterium | reverse complement strand
TCGAGATCGGTTTCGAATTCTCGAATCGAGTTGTAGTGCATGCCGGCCTCCAGCCAGTCAAGCTTTATTACCGGCCGCGATGAATTGGTTGCGCTGCAAATCACGTCTGAGCCGCGCGTGGCCTCTTCGGCGCTCGCCACCGGCTCGCCGGCGACACCGGTTTCTCTTTCCATCGCCGCGACAAAAGCCTTTCGGTGCTCCTCGTTAGGGCTAAAAACATTGACCTTCTTGATCGGCATGACCGATGTCATGAAACGGTAGTGGGCTTTGGCTTGGCCGCCGCTGCCGATCAGTCCCATGATTTGACAATTTTCCCGCGCCATCACTTTCATTCCCAGCGCGCTGGTGACACCGACACGCACCTGCTGGATTAAACCGTCCGGCATGATTGCCAAGAGCTCTCCCGTTTGTGCGCTGAAGAGTTGAACCAAGCCGACGAATAGACCTTTGCCCGCTAGCGGGAGCTTTTCCAAGCGCGTCGAGCCGTGCAGCTCTTGTTCCTGGACGACGTCCGAGGTGATGCGGAGCGCTAGCACGCCATATTTACCGACGCCGCCGTCGACGGATTTAAAACTGTAAGTCGAATTCGGCAGAGAGTGCGGCAGGTAAGAATGGGAAGTTGGCCGGTTGACGGCGCGGCTTTCGGCCTGCTCGCGGTACGATTCTTCCATGACGGCGAGACATTCGCTCACAGTGAGCGCCTGTTGAACGTCATCATTGCTTAAAATCAGGGTCATCCAGAATCCTCCAAAATCAAAGCTCCGAGTCTTTCTATCACAGGGTTCGCTTTACGTACAGAAAGGACGATAGCAATGAGTTTGATTGCCGATGATCTCATTATCGACCGCGCCTACGATCGAGAGCGAGAGGTTGCGCGTGATTTAGGACGATTTCTTGAGACGGTTTCAGCAAGTATTGTCGGACTTTGAACAGTTGACCGGGTCAAGGCGCGGCGTACTCGCAGCAATTTTTGTGATATTGCGGGATATTGCGCGAGCGCCAACTCCAAGATGGGAGTTCTCTCGACGAGCTCCACTTGGCAGTTGTTCAGCGGCAATCCATGGTTTGAGAATTGCTAAGTTTGTTATCGATGACCACACCTCTACGCGCGTGGTGGGAGGAAGCCTATGAATCAAAGGATAAACCACAAGTTAGCGGATGACCAGGCGACTGCGCTTGGGGATTCCATGATCGTCGGTCCAACGGAAGTGGCGGATGTGATGACGGCAAGAGTCGTGACGCTCAGCCCGCATCACAGTTTTAGCGAGGCGGCGAACTTGATGAACAACCGCTACTTTCGCCACTGCGTGGTGGTCGACGCCCATGGCCAACTCGTCGGCGTTATCTCAGACCGTGACATCTTGCGGGCGTTGGCGCGCAACCCCAACGCGCAGTCCAAATCGTTGGATCAAATCATGACCCGTAATCCAGTCACCGTGCGGCGTAATACGCCGATCGTTGAGGCGGTTAGGAAGATCGTTTCGAAGCGGATCAATTGTCTTCCGGTCGTCGAGGAAAACGGCAGTGTTTGCGGCCTGGTCACTTCCACCGACTTGCTCAAGTCCTACCAGCGGCTCCTCGAGATGATACATAAAGTGCGCTGAATCGCGCGCGAATTTGCGCCCGCTGCGATTGGCGCTTGACCGCGACTGGGTTCGCGTTATGGTTAGCCATGGCGCAAAAGTTTTGGCTGACGGTCAAGCCGCTGGCAAAGCACGAAAACGTCATTCTGCACTCTGACGGCGAGTTGCTCGCGTCGGTTAGCGCTCCGGCTAACGAAGGCAAGGCGAACAGCCATTTGATCGAACTCCTCGCCGAGTACTTCCACACCGCTAAATCAAATATCCGAATTCTCCGCGGCCAGAGGTCGAGAAGAAAACTGATAGAAATCGATTGATGCGAGCCGGCGCACACAGTTCAGCCGCGACGATTGGTTCGGAGATTCTTTATTATTCGCTGACCACGCTGCTTGCAGCGTGGAACCGTTCAATGGGGTTTCCAAAGGGGGTGAGCATCCCCTTTGCGATATTTTAATCGGCGGCGGGGTCCATACCCCGCCCTCGAAGTAGCTTCGTTTATTAGTTTCATCGCTCCATGTTCGGTTTGGCGGCGGCTTGCTGGCGTTGGAGGTTTGGTATAGTGAAACTGCTAAGCCTCGTAGGATCTATTTTTCTAGGACCCGACCTTGTCCAAAGCTGAAACCGCAAATACGTTGAGCCTGCCGCTGGCGAATTGGGGCCGTCTGGCCGCCAACTCGACGGCGCATATGACCGAGCATCTTTTCAACGCGGTCATCGCGGTCATCTTGCCGATTATTACTGCAACGTTGGGATTGAGCCTGGCGCAGGCTGGCGCGCTGGCGTCGGCGCGAACGCTCATGGCTGGGGTGGCGAGCTTTCCCTCCGGTTTCTTCGCCGATCTGGCGCGCCGGCGTAACCTCTCGCTGGGCTGCTGCACCGCAATGATCGGTCTGGCGACGCTTGGCTTGGGAGTCTCGTCGAGTTTTTTGCTGCTCATAATTTTCATGGGACTCAGCGGCTTTGGCGGCGGCTGGTTTCATCCGCAGTCGCTGGCGATCTTGTCGGCAAGATATCGCGAGCAGAAAGCCTTTGCGCTCGGCGTGCATGACAGCAGCGCCAATCTAGGCGAAGTCATTGGTCCGCTCGCCATTGGCTTCCTGCTCAACTTTTTCGACTGGCGCACGACGCTTTTGATCTGGGGGATTCCGGCCATCGTGGTCGGACTCACCTATGCGCTCTGGGGCGCCGAAGGCGCTCTCGCCGTGCCGCGAGCGCGCGATTACCGCCGGGCGATCTGGAACGATGTGGTCAGGAACAAATCGGTTTGCGGCTTGGTGGCGATCTCGACGCTCCGCGCCCTGGGGCAAACGGCGTTGGCGTCGTTTCTGCCGCTCTACTTGTATTTGCATCTGAAGCTTCCGGTGGTGGTAGCGGGCGCGTATATGTCGGTTCTCTTCCTGTTCGCCGGCATCGCGCCGGCGTTCGTTGGCTGGATATCCGATCGCTATGGCCACCTATTCTTGATCATGGTTTTTTCGCTCCTGAGCGGCGTCTGTATCGTGTCGATTCCTTATCTCGGTTCCGACGCGATCCTCGTTGTCGGGCTCGGCGCCCTCGGCGCGCTACTGTGGGCGCTTAGGCCGGTTGTTGTTTCGGCGGCGATGTCGTCGGCACCGCCGGAGCTTTCCGGTAGCATTGTGGCATTCATTTACGGCGCCAACATGAGCGTGTCTTTCTTGGCGCCGATCTTGGCAGGGTTGATCGCTGACATATACGGCTTACCTGCAGCTCTAACGTCGATTGCAATATTTCCTTTGAGCGCCGCACTCTTAACCTTCATCCTGCTAAAGCCGGCAAAACCCGCGACGTAACAGCCGAGCCGTCACGAAAGCACTTTGCCATGACTCTCATTCTGACCAATGAAGAAATCGAGAATGTTTTCACACTCGACGAATGCTTCGATGTGCTGGAGCCCGCGTTACTCGATCTAGGAAACGGCCAAGCAGTCAACATGCCGCGTCAGGATTTGCTTGTGCCTGGACCGTTCGAAGGAAGTTACCATGGGCTAAAAACTTCTTGCGCTGCGCTGCCAGCCGCGGGTGTCACGACCCTGCGGCTCACTTCCGATGTGCTCACCTGGCCGATCGTTAACGGTAGACAGCGCCGCGTGAAAGTGCCGTTGGCCCAAGGCAACAAATATGTCGGGCTCGTGTTTGTCTTTAGCATTGCAACCGGTGAGCTCTTGGCGATTTTTCCCGACGGTTTCATGCAGGCGATCCGCGTCGGTGTTACCAACGCGCTTTCGGCGAAATATCTGGCGCGCAAAAACTCTTCGGTGATGGCGCTTTACGGTTCCGGCTGGCAGGCGCGGCCGGCGTTGCTCGCGATGAGTAAAGTGTTGCCGATTGAAGAAGTGCGAGTTTTTAGTCCGAGCCAAGAGAATCGCGAGAAGTTCGTTGACGAACTGCGCGCGAAGACCGGCGCAAAGTTGCGCGCGGTGTCATCGCCGGAAGAAGCGGCGCGCGGCGCGGATGTTGTTTCACTCACCACCAACGCGCTCGAGCCGTTTTTCCCCGCGGCATGGATTGCCAACGGCATGCATATCACCACCATCAGGCCGAGCGAGATGATGCTTGACGCTCTGGTGCGTTGCGACTTGATCGCGGTGTCAACCCGCGAGGCCGCAAAGCTTTTCACGCTTCCCGGTGAAGAGCGAAAGGTTCCTGAGTTTGGCAGGGGCGACTATGGCCGCGCCGAGTTGGAAAACACCGCGGCGGATTGGCGTAATAAGCCGGAACTTTCGGAGCTCATGGCCGGCAAGGTGGCCGGGCGCGGAAATGACGGTCAAGTGACGTGCATGCTCAATCACCTGGGGCTTGGTCTGCAATTTTCCGCCAGCGCCGCGAGAATTCTTCAACTGGCACGGGAACTAAAACTGGGGAGAGTGTTGCCGACCGAGTGGTTCTGCCAGGTTGAGCATTCTTAACTGTATGGTCGGAATAAGAATTATCTCCTGCAAAGACGCCAAGGCGCCAAGGGAAGAAATCGAACTGGGATCAATGCTCTCTTAGGAGTCGTCCTAGATTTGCCAACTGCTGGTGAATCCCGACCATTCTAAGCGTTTGCCAAAGTCCTGCTTGATTGCTGGTTACCACGGGCAATCCAGTGTCCTTTTCCAGTGGTTCAATCGCTTCGAAGCTTCGCAAGTTTCCGCAGGAAATGAGGATGCCGTCGGCATCCGGCGCGCTCCGCGCCGCTTCCTTGGCGAGCGAGTAAGTCGCGTCGGGTAGCACTTTGCCCATGTCGATGCTTTTCTTTAGTCCCATGCCGCGGATCGCGGCGACGCGAAAATTCGATTGTTCCAAAACCTCGACTAGCCGCGCGTCGATATCGGCTAGATAAGAAGTCGCAATGGCGGGCCGAGTGATGCCGAGCGTGCGCAGCGCTTCGACCACGGCAGTGAGCGACGTGGTTGCTTTGATTCCGGTCACGCTGGCAATGCGCCGGCTAAGTTCTTGATCATGACCAAAACCGCGAAAGAACGCGATGGCGGTGCCAGCTTGGAGAATCACATCGACTTCGGCGGAGGCGAGCTCTAACGCGGCGCGCTCGACTTGCTTGACGGTTTCGGCGAGCCCTTCGACGGTGACGTCGTGGAGCAAGGTGCGCGTTTCAACCAGACAGACGCCGTCGGGCAGAGCACGTCGCCACTCTTCGCAACCGACTGTTTCCGGAGAAGGGGAGATGCGTCCGATCTTAGCGCGCCAGCCGTACATTTTTGCTATTCGGGAATGAGGAGAATTTTGCCAACGGAGCGGCGTGATTCCAATTCGCGATGGGCATCGGCCGCGTCGGCGAGAGAAAATGTCTTGGCGATTTGTGTTTTGAGTTTGCCCGCTTTGATCCACCGAAATAAATCACCAGCGCGCCAAAGCACGTCGTCGTGGCTGGCGACGTTGTGGGTTAAGCTTGGGCGGGCAAGCGAGAGCGAACCTTTGGCGTTTAGTACCGCGGTGTCAAACGGCGGCACCGGGCCGCTCGCTTGGCCGAAGATGACCAGCACGCCCAGCGGGGCGAGCGAGTCGAGGCTTTTCTCGTAGGTATCTTTGCCGACCGAATCGTAGACGACGTTGACACCTTTGCCGTCGGTTAGCTTTCTCACCTCCGCGGCGAAATCTTCTTCGCTGTAATTGATCGTCTCGTCGGCGCCGGCGTCGCGCGCGAGCCGAACTTTTTCTTTGGTCGACACGGTGCCGATCACGCGCGCGCCGCGCATTTTGGCGATTTGCACGAGCAACAAACCGGTGCCGCCGGCGGCGGCGTGGATGAGCACGGTGTCGTGCGATTTCACCGCATAGGTGCTGTGCGTGAGATAATGCGCGGTCATGCCTTGAAGCATGACCGCGGCGGCGGTTTGCATGTCGATCGTGTCGGGTAGTGTTATTAAATGCCAGCTCGGCACGGCATGGAGCTCGGCATAGGAGCCAAAGCCGTTGGAGATTCCATAGGCGACGCGGTCGCCGACTTTGACGTTACTGACTTCGGCGCCGACCTCGGCGACCGTGCCCGCCGCTTCGGCGCCGGGGATGTAGGGGAGCGCGCGGCGGTGATGGCCGCCCCAGTGAAAACCTGAGCGATAGTAGATGTCGAGAAAGTTTACGCCGGCGGCTGCGATCTTGACCGAAGCTTCGTTGGCTTTCGGCCGTGGATCGTCGGTCTCTTCGTAGCGGAGCACATCCGCCGGGCCGAACTCATGGACGCGGACCGCTTTCATGCCAAATTTCGCAGTTGAAAGTAAGACGACGTGCGAGGTGCAAGCCTTCCATCGCGAAGGCAAAGCAGTTCTACCTCTAAGCGGGTGCGAGCAGGGTTGCCATCTGCGGATTCATCAAGCGCCATGCGACAGCTTGCCGAGTAGTAAAAACGACTTTGAAACATGACAGTTGGGTGCCGTCGCGACCCCAGGCTCACACCTCGTTCAACCGAGGTTGTAACCTCAGCTGCGGAATTCGGGCTCATGGCGTGCTAATTATCGAGGATCGCGATTACCCGCGCCGGCGCCGATTCGGTTTTCCATTTGACCGGCAGGGCGACGACTTGCGCGCTGGAACCGATTTGGTCGAGGTTAATCAGATTCTCGATCTGAAAAATCACTCGCGGAAGGATCGTTCGATGTACCCGCATGGCGCTGTCTAAGATCTGATCGGCTTTTTGATAGTCCGCGCCTTTCTCTTCTTGAGCGAAGTCGAAGCCGACGACCGAGGGCTTCTTGCTGACCACCCACTCGGCGGCCTCTTTGGTGAGATAGGGTGAGTCGTTCCACCACGCGGGATCGCTGGTGTCGTGACCCTTGGGCCAGTCGGTTCGTAAAAACAGCATGCCGCCTTCGGCGATCTCGATGCCCTCGGCGTTGAGCTTTTGCTCGGCGGCGCTCAAGTCGTCCGGGGTGATGCTGGCGCGGGCTTTTCCTTTGGCAGTCAAATCCAAAACGATAGCTTTGCCGATCATCGGTTCGAGCGGTAGCTGTTCGATGGATGGCTTGTCGCGGAAAAAATGATGCGGCGAGTCGATATGCGTGCCGACGTGCACGGTCATTTGCACGGTATTAGAGACAAAGCCTTTGTCTTCCCATGTGATGATCGGTTTCAGCTTGAAATACTTTTCATCGGGCGCAAACGGCGCCGAGTCGCATTCTTCCACGGTCATGCTGAGATCGACGATACGGGTCATCGGGTTTCCTCCGAGGTCAAAGTTGTCCCAGTTATCCTGCTCGGCAGCGTCAATGTCAACGCCGTAGGGGATTAAGCGGTGATAGCCAATGGGTCACCGAAACGGCGCGTTCGAGCGTGTCAAAATGCCGCAAGAATTTGTCTAGCTGTTTCGGCGTTAGGAGACCTTCGGCACAGTTGCGAAACTTTTCATCGATCTCGGCTCGGGAAGTCGGCAGTGCCGGGTGGCCGCGGGCGATATCGGCATGGCCGCGATGAACCGTGCCGTCCTTCATCGCAATCTCGACCTCCGTATCAATGCCGATATGGCTGGTCCTTTTTCTCGTTGGCCGCCCGATGAGCTCGACTCGTTTCAACTGGTTTCGAATCTTTGGGTCACGAACGCGCTCGGCGGAAAATTGTTTCAATCCAGCCGCGCCGTCGACCAGTGCCACCGCCACAGCGAAGGGAACGCTAAACTTGGCTTGCAGCGCGTCTTTGGGCCGATCATAAACGAGCGGCAGAGCGGCGTCGTGATCGAGAATTACTTTGATGCGCTCGACCTGTTCTGCCGCGATGGCGTAGAGCTGGCGCAATTCGAGCACGATGTCGAGCGCGGGATGAAGCACCCCAGCGCAAGGATAGAGCTTGATGCCGACGCCAGGACTGGCGAAGCAATACGGTTTGCCAAACGTTAATAGATTTTTATCAAACTTATTTTTACAGGCGGCGGCAAAGAATCCCATGGGGTCGTCGAAAATATTCTCCGAGGCGGAAAAACCATCGGCGGCGAGGGTCGCAGCGATGACGCCGCTCTCAGCGGCGCGCCCGGCATTTAACCCTTTGGCCATGGTGCCGCGGTTGGCGCGGACACCTGCGGCCATGGTGCCGGCGATGCCTAAGGCATGACGGATCGAGATTGGCTTGAGCTTCAACAAGTGCGAGCACGCGGCGGCTGCACCGAATGTCCCCAGCGTTCCCGTCGGGTGAAATCCGTCAAGATAGTGACTTGGGTCGACGGCGTCGCCCAGACGGCAGGCGACTTCGACGCCGACGATGTATGAAGCGAGCAGCTGGGCGCCGGTAGCGCGCCGGCTTTGAGCTAGCGCGAGCACCGCGGCAAGCACCGGCGATGTTGGATGGGTTTGTTGGCCCAGCGGACGGGACCCGAGCGTTGTGAGCTGCGCGTCGTCATAATCCAACACATGGGCCTCGACGCCGTTCACCAGCGCCGCGTTTTCGGTGGCGAGCCGGTGTCGCGTGCCGATCACGGCAGCTTCGGCTTTGCTCTGAAGGCGTGCGTAGTGCCGGCATAGAAGCCGGCTCGATTCTTCTTTCGCGCCGCCGAGCATGGTCGCCAGCCCGTCGAGTAGATGAAGCTTGGCGATGTCACGGACGTCGGGCGGAATGTTTTTAAGCGTGGTACGAGCGACGAAGTCGCTGATTTTCCGGGAGACGGTTTTTTCTGATTTGCTGCGTGGGGGCATTTGCGAGCACGAAAATATCCGCCGGGTTTACACAGCGGTCTGCGCACGTGATGTATTTAGCAGCTCGATGAAAAAACCTCTCGGAGTTCCTTCGACAGGCTCAGAACCTGTCTTGAGCTTGACGAAGGAATGAACCGAGAGAGGTATTAAATGATTTAGACAATTCCGATCATGCTGAGCTTGTCAGGGCACGTACAAACTATTTTCAGGAGTCTGGCAGTGAAATTCGCTTACCGCTTTTGCTTGCGGGCAGCTTTGCGTGCGGGCTTGTGGCCTTTTTCTTCCTGCACGGCTTCGCTGGATTTGCCCATGAGCTTGGGCTCGACGTTGTCCCTGATCCATTTTTCGTCCCACCACTCTACTGGCAAGATCGCCAGACCGTGTAGATAAACACCGTAGTGGAGATGATCGCCGGCGGCGAGCCCGGTCTCGCCGGTCTTGCCGATCGCTTGTTGCTGTTTGACCTTATCGCCGACTTTGACGTCGATGGAGCTTAGATGCGAGTAAAGTGTGAAAAGGCCGAGGCCGTGATCGAGGATGACCGTGTTGCCATAAATGCCCAGATCGCCGATGAAAGCGACGACGCCGCTGTTGGCCGCCTCGGCGGGGTAGTGTTTGGTGACCGAGAGATCGTAGCCAAGGTGGTAGGCATTATCGATCGCTTGGTCTTTGTAGACGTAGGTTCTCGCGTCGGCGAAATTGGCCTCGACTTTGGAGTTGCTCAGCTGACTGAACGCGCCTTGCCAGAGCATTGTCGGCGTGGACTTTTCGGTGATCGCTTTGATTTTATCTTCGTTCTCTTTGCGGAGGTCTTTGTTCACCTTAACGAAGATGTCCTTGGGACTGCCTTGACGTGCGCCGACATCGCTTAAGAGCGGCGTCACTTTGTTCTGAATAAATTCGTCGGCTAGCTTGATCGTGCTTTTTTTGTACTTGACGTTTTTAAGCCCGTAGGAAAGCTTCATCTCGCGGGTGTTGCCGGCCTTGTCCGTGGCGATAAGTGTCGCTTTCTCGTCTTCACCGGCGTTGTACGGGTGGGCGAAGAAGGCGAGGTAATAGTCGGAGTGTTCTTTGATCTGACCCTTGTATCCGGGAAAAAAGTATTTGCCGATCCTGATGCCGGTCGTGACCGTATCGGCGGACGGCTTATAGACAATCAAGCCGACGCCGCCGAAATTTACATAGCGGTCATCGGCGATTAGTTCCAATGTCGGCGGCGTGATATCGATGGTGACGTTTTTTTGCACGACCGTTTCGTTGCCGCGGAAAAAATTCCACAGCGAACGGTCCCTGGCGCTTACGCGCAGCAACGCTGGCCCTTCCTTGAGTCCGGTGAGTTTGGCTGACAGCGCGACGGTAAATTTCTTTTGCATGGTGGGCTGGTCGTACTGCTCATTGGCGAGGGGATAATCGGTGCCGCCGGCATTGAGCACGACACTGAAGGATTTTAACCCCGTTCCTTGCTCGGCGACTGCGACCTCTAACGGCGCGAGACCGATGGCGTCGACATCCGGCGTGATTTTGATCTCGGGCTTATGCCATTCGAAGCGCGGCACGAGGTAGTACGCGCCGGCGCCGAAGCCGATCAATAGAATGGCGACAACGATACCGATGCCGGGGACGAATCGCCGTCTAGGTCTGCCGAATTCGAGAGCGCTCATGTTTTGATTAGAAAGGAGATCGACCGTAAGTGATTGTGCTGTTCAAGATAAACGCGGGTGCGCTCGTTGTCAACAAAAGTTGGCCGAAAGTTCCAAATCGAGGAACGATTCAAATTCTCAATGTTAGTTGAATTGTCGTGAGCACAGCTGCCGGCGGGTCATCAAAGCATGCCGCGATCGTTGAAACTGAAGTAACGGTCATGTCCGATGACGACGTGATCGAGAACGCGCACACCCATCACGTCGCCGACTTCTTTTAACCGCTTGGTGATCTCGATATCCTCGGCGCTCGGCGCCGGATCGCCGCTCGGATGGTTGTGGACAAAGATCACGCCGGCGGCGGATTCGCGGATCACCGGATTGTAGACTTCGCGCGGATGGACCAGCGATGCCGTGAGCGAGCCCTCGGAAACTTTAACTTCCCGCATTTTACGATTTTTGTTGTTCAGTAAGACTACGTAGAAAAATTCGCGCTTTTCCCGGCCCAGACTTTCGCGAAAGTGTTGGTAAACATCTTCGGCGGAGTGTAGCGGCTGGCCGTTTTCCCATTTTTGGCTGCCGATTCTCTTGCCGATTTCCAGACAGGCTTTGAGTTGAGCGACTTTTGCCGGGCCGATGCCTTTGACCAGACAGATTTCGCTAGCCGACGCGTCGTCGATGCCTTTGAGGCCGCCGAATTGATTTAACAACAAGCGCGCGTGATCGATGGCGCTCTCGCCGGTGCTGGCGTTACCGTTG
This sequence comes from Deltaproteobacteria bacterium, assembly GCA_016844625.1. GTDB lineage: Bacteria > Desulfobacterota > Binatia > UBA9968 > UBA9968 > DP-20. The sequence goes on along the minus strand of JAERMN010000013.1, from coordinate 5,901 downwards.
CGCAAGATAATCGCGAGCAATTCGGTTTCGCTGAGTGAGTGCGGGCCTTTGGCTAATAGTTTTTCCCGCGGACGATCTTCTTCCGGCCAATCTTTAATGGTCTGGTAGGGAGCCATGAACACCTCGCTCGGCGCGTTGATAACGGTGAAGACGATTCCGCTTGCGACCGTCTATCACAGTGGAGGTGAGTTAGTCCAATGCGCGCAAGGCGAGGCCTTTAAGATACTCGCCTTCGGGATGATGCAGGCTCACGGGGTGGTCAATTGAGTGGCCCAGCCGCCTGACGATGGTGACTTTTCTACCAGTATCGACGGCGGCGCCAAAGACGACTTTCTGAAATAGGTCGGCAGACAAATGCTGTGAGCAGGAAAATGTCAGCAGCATGCCGCCAGGGTTGAGATGCTTGAGCGCGTGGAGATTCAAAAATTTATAACCGCCGGTGGCGGCGTCGATGTCGGCGCGTTTATGCGCCAGCGCAGGCGGGTCCAAGACTATCAGGTCGAATTTTTGCTCGATCTCTTTCAAATAGGCGAAGGCATCGCCCTTGATCAGTTCGCCCGGTCTGTCGGCAAAGCCATTGAGCTCAAGATTTTTTTCGGCAAGCTCCAAGGCTGGATGGGAAGAATCGAAGGTGACGACTCCCTTGGCGCCGCCGGCAAAAGCGTATACCGAAAATCCGCCAGTGTAAGCGAAGCAGTTCAATACCGTCCGATCGCGCGCCAGCGTGGCGAGAAAACTGCGGCTGTCGCGTTGGTCTAAAAAGAAGCCGGTTTTTTGCCCGCGCCTTACGTCGACCAAAAACTTGTGGCCGTTCTCTTCAATTGAAATGAGTTCGGGCATCGGCTCTCCCGTTAGCGTGCCGACCGACGCTTCGAGGCCTTCTTCTTCCCGCACGCGGCCTTCGCTTCGCTCGAAGATTCCCTTCGGCGCGGTGAGCGCCGAAAGCGCGGCGACAATGTCGTCTTTGAAAAGCTCCATGCCGGCGGTAAAAAACTGGCAGACGCAGTAGTCAGCGTAGCGATCGACGATCAATCCCGGCAAAAAGTCGCCTTCGCCATTGCAAAGACGGTAGGCGTTGGTTGAGCCAGTTAGCTGTTCTGCTCGAAAGGCGAGCGCTTGCGACAGGCGTCGGGAAAAAAAACTTCGATCGATGGCTTCCTTTTGCCAGGTGAGTAGCCGCACCCGGAGTTGCGACTTTGGATTGTAAAGCCCGCGCGCGAGCCAATTTTTCTTGTTATCGAAAACCTCGGCGACGCCGACTTCTTGCTCGGCGCCATCGATACGCTCAATGGCCCCGGAGAAGATCCACGGATGGCCGCGGCGAATCGGTAGGTCGCGGTCTTTCTTGAGGAATAGTTGCAGCATGCGAGTATCAGAACTTTGAGCTTCAGACGGCGTAAAGTAAATCGGGTTGGAGTGTTGGAGTAATGGAGTGCTGGGTTCCGGAGCACCCAATACTCCATCACTCCTTTCGAATGAAGCTGCCGCTCTTGCCGCCGCTTTTTTCGACCAGGCGGATTTCGCCGATGGTCATCCCGCGGTCGACCGCTTTGCACATATCGTAGATCGTCAGGCCGGCGACCGCGACCGCCGTCATCGCTTCCATCTCGACGCCGGTTTTGCCGCTGACACGCACCGAGGCTTCGATGTCGACGCGCGCCGGTTTTTGTTTTGGCGTGAGCTCGATTTTGACCGACGTGATGTTGAGCGGGTGGCACATGGGGATTAGCTCTGATGTTTTCTTAGCCGCCATGATCCCGGCGACGCGGGCGACGGAGAAGACATCGCCTTTCTCGATCTTCGCGTCGAGTATGAGTGCAAGTGTTTTCGCCTGCATGCGAATGGTCCCGCAGGCGACGGCGATGCGGCTGGTGATTGCCTTTTCGCTCACGTCGACCATGCGCGCGCGGCCTTGTTCGTCCAAGTGACTCAGTTGTACCATCAGCTTTCTTTCTCCTCTGGAAAAATTATGTTACAGAACTCGGATGGATAAGAAAAGCCATTACCGCGTTATCATTCTTGGCTCCGGCGCCGCCGGTCTCACCGCCGCGATTTACGCCGCCCGCGCCAATCTGCAACCGCTGGTCATCGAAGGATCGCAGCCTGGTGGGCAACTGACTATTACGACGGACGTTGAAAACTATCCAGGATTTCCCAAAGGTATTATGGGGCCGGAGTTGATGGAAGAGTTCAAAGTGCAGGCGGAGCGATTTGGCACCGAAACTCTGTTCGGCGAAGTAACGACCGTCGACCTCAAACAGCGCCCGTTCAAAGTAACTGTAAGTAAAGAGTCCTATACCTGTGACACTTTGATCGTTGCCACTGGCGCGACGGCGAAACTTTTGGGCTTGGAATCCGAAATGAAGCTCATGGGCCACGGCGTGTCGGCGTGCGCGACTTGCGACGGCTTTTTCTTCAAGGATAAAGAATTGGTCGTGGTCGGCGGCGGCGACACGGCGATGGAAGAAGCGACGTTTCTCACCAAGTTCGCTAGCAAAGTGACGGTCGTGCACCGGCGCGATAAACTGCGCGCGTCGAAGATCATGCAAGAGCGTGCTGAGAAAAATCCCAAGATTTCATTTGTCTGGGACACGACGGTGGAAGAAGTCTACGGCGATCCGAAAGCCGGCGGCGTGACCGGGGTCAAATTCAAAAATCTAAAAACCGGCAAGAGCGAAGACTTCAAATGCGACGGCCTGTTCATCGCCATCGGCCACGAACCGAATTCAAAACTGTTCATCGGCCAGTTAGATCTCGATCCGACGGGCTACATCCTCACCCACGATGGCAGCAAGACCAACGTCCCCGGCGTCTTCGCCTGCGGCGACGTCCAGGATCACGTTTACCGCCAAGCGGTCACGGCTGCGGGAACAGGCTGCATGGCGGCCATCGATGCGGAGAGATTTTTGGAGAGTGAAGAAGGTTAAACTGAGTAGTGAGTACTGAGCAACGAGTTCAGTTCCTCAGCACTCGGCGCTCGGCACTCAGCCCTAACATCATTTTGCCGGATTTGTTCCCGAGACAAACGGCTTGGCCGTCTGGTCCTGGCCGACGTGACACTGCAAGCATAAATGGTTGCGCGTCGGATGGGGCACGATCGGCGCGCCGGCGAGGCCCGCCTCATGGCACGTCAGGCAAAGCGCTTTGCGCACCTCAGTATCGTGGGGGACGATGGGCGGCGCGCCGGGATAAGCGCGCTGCAACTTCGTGCTTCCGCTCGCGGCCGACTGCTGCGCTGCGGCCGGCCCGAACGAAAAAGCCAGCGTAACGATTAGTGAGCTTGCCAGGACGATCTTCGTCGGTTTTTTCATGGCACCCCCCTACGCTTTCTCAAGCCGGACGGCGCACTTTTTGAAGTCCGGCTGCTTGGAAATCGGGTCGTAGGCGTCCAGCGTAACCAGGTTAATCAGCACGCTCTCGTCGAAGAAGGGGACGTAGACGACGCCCTTGGGGACGGTGTTCCGCCCTCCCAACTCGGCCTTGGTGACGACCTCGCCGCGGCGCGACTTGACGCGCACCGAGTCGCCGGCCTTAACCCCCAGCGCCTTGGCGTCTTCCGGATTGATCCACACCGGCGCGAAAGGAACAGCCCGGTGCAGCTCCGGCACGCGCCGCGTGATCGTACCGGTGTGCCAGTGCTCGAGCACGCGGCCGGTGCTGAGCCAGAAAGGGTAGTCGCGGTCGGGCGCTTCCGCCGCCGGCTCATAGGGCCTGAGCCAGATCACGGCGCGGCCATCCGGCTGGCCGTAGAACTTAACCTCTTCGCCTTTCTTGACGTAAGGATCGTAGCCTTCCCGGTAGCGCCAGCGGGTCTCCTTGCCCTCGACCACGGGCCAACGCAGGCCGCCGCGCACCTTGACGTACATATCGTACGGCGCCAGATCCTTGCCTTTGCCCGCGCCGAACTTGCGGTACTCTTCAAAGAGCGCCTTGTGCAGCGGCTCTTTGCCGTAGTCGAAAAGTTTCCCCAGCCCCAGCCGCTTCGCCAATTCGACGATCTGCCAGAGATCGTCTTTGGCCTGGCCCGGCGGCTCGACCATCTTCGCCCAGTGCTGCGTGCGCCGTTCGGTGTTACCGAACATCCCTTCCTTCTCGACCCACATCGCCGAAGGTAGAATGAGATCGGCGTGACGCGAGGTTTCGCTCGGATAGACTTCGGAAACGATCACGAAGCGGTCGCCCCCTTTGCGCGATCCTTTGCGGTAGCGGCCGGCGTGCGGCAGGGTCTGGAAGGGATTCGTCGTATTGATCCACAGGACTTTGATTTCGCCGCGGTCGAGGGCGCGGAACAGTTCCATCGTGTGGTAACCGGGTCGTGGCGAGATTTTTTCCACCGGCACGTTCCAAATTTCGGCGGCTTTTTTGCGGTGTTCCTCGTTGGCGACGAAGTGGCCGCCGGGAAGGAGGTGCGAGAGCGCGCCGGTCTCGCGCGTCGTGCCGCAGGCCGAGGGTTGGCCGGTGAGAGAGAAGGGGCTGTTCCCCGGCGCGGCGATTTTTCCGGTGAGCAGGTGGAGGTTGTAGAGCAGGTTGTTGATCCACGTGCCGCGCACGTGCTGGTTGAAGCCCATCGTCCAGAGGGAGACCGCCTTGCGCTTGGGGTCGCCGAACAGCCGCGCCGCCTGGCGGATGGTCTCCGCCGGCACGCCGGAGATCTTCTCCGCGTACTCCGGCGTGTAGCTTTCGAGGAATTTTTTGTAATCGTCGTAGCTCACCGCTTCCGCCTTGTCGGCGAAGGGGCGGTAAGTCTTCCAGCTCTGCTCGGCGCTGCCGCCGTATTCGAACTTGTCCTCGACGCCGTAGCCGATCTGCGTGAGGCCTTTTTTAAAGTTCACGTGTTTTTTGATAAACGTTTCATCCGTGAGCCCGTCCTTCACCACCACATGGGCCATCGCATTGGCGATGGCGAGATCGGCCTGGGGATTGAAAATCATGATGAGATCGGCCGGCTCGTCGGTGCTCCGGTTGGTGTAGGTCTGGAGGCTCACGATCTTGACGTTTGGATCCTGATGCTTGCGCTCGACCATCCGAGAATAAAGAATCGGATGCATTTCAGCCATGTTCGAGCCCCAGAGGAAGAAAGTATCGGCCAGCTCGAAGTCGTCGTAGCAGCCCATCGGCTCGTCCATGTTGAAGGTCGAGTAGAAGCCGGCCACGGCCGAGGCCATGCACAAGCGGGGGTTGCCCTCGATGTTGTTCGAGCCGATGCCGCCCTTCATCAGCTTGTTGACGGCATAGCCCTCGAAAACGGTCGACTGCCCGGAGAAATAGACGCCGACGGACTCAGGACCGTGTTTCTGGATCGCATCTTTGAACTTTCCTGCCATGAGATCCATCGCTCTTTCCCAGGCGATTTTGACGAACTTGTCTCCTTGCCTGAGCAGCGGCTCGGTGTAGCGGTCGCGGCCGTAGAGGATCTTCGGCAGGCTGTAGCCTTTGATGCAGAGGAGCCCGCGATTCACCGGCGCCTCGGGATCGCCGCGGACGGCGACGACCTTTCCCTTCTGCGTACCCACCAACACGCCGCAGCCCACGCCGCAGAAACGGCACGGTGCTTTTTTCCAGGCCTCGACGTTCGCTTCCTGCGCCCCGGCCTGCGCCGCGATCAACAGACTCGCGGGCACGCCTGACGCAGCGGCGAGCGCGAACGAGCTTTTTAGAAAATCACGTCGAGTTAAATGTTTTGAAGCCATCGAAATACCTCGTAAAGAAAAATCTATCTCCGTCAGCCCGCCTCAAAATGTCTCTCAAAGCTGACGCTAGCCCTTCGAAATCTCAAACGCAAATCTCAAATCTCACATTTCATGACGTATTCCCATGGATTGATCGAGCAAAACCAATTTTTCCAGCGTAAAGAGGGGAGGGTCAGGCATGAGTCTGGACTTTAGCTAAAGCGCGCGCCAG
>JAERMN010000220.1 GCA_016844625.1 Deltaproteobacteria bacterium | reverse complement strand
CACTGGCCGGTGGAAACCGTATCGGCGAAACTTCTTACGACGGAATTATTCAAGCGCCAATCGGCGGACGCCAAGCTCAGCCGCGCCCAGGCCGTGCGCGAAGCTTCGCTCGCCGTCATGCAACAATCGGCGGGCAAGTCGTATAGTTACGCTCACCCGATGTTCTGGGCGCCGTTCGTGGTGGTCGGCGACGGGGGGTGATTGCTCGCCTGCCGTCCACTTGAACTTTGCCGGGACAATAATGTATCTGATCCCATCCAAGACAGCGTTCGATAGCTGCGTTAGGCTCCAGGCAGGAGCACTCGCAGGGCGGTTCAGTTCAGCGCAGAAACGGGCAAGATGTTTTCCCAGGACAAACTCTCCCAGCTTTCAGCCACGCCGTTCTTCGCGGCGCTCAACGCCACCACACTCAATGAGCTATTGACCGAACTGAAACTAATCCATTTGCCCGGCGGCAAGATATTGTTTCGCGCCGGCGATTCTGGCGACTCCATGTACGTCGTGCTTTCGGGCCGGCTGCGGGTCTCCATCGACGGCAATGACGGCGGCACGGAAACGATCCGGGAACTCTCCCGGGGCGATAGCGTCGGCGAGCTCGCCTTGCTCACCGGCGAAGCGCGTTCGGCGACGATCCGGGCGATCCGCGACACCGAGCTCGCGATGCTGTCTCGATCTGCGTTTGAGCGGGCGGTCCAATCCGATCCCACCCTGATCCGGCAAATCGCCCTGCAGCTAGCGTCGCGCCAACGCCAAGGCAGCGACGGAATAACAGTGCAAAGTAACCTGCGCACTATTGCCGTGCTTCCAGCTGACGAAAGCCTTGAAGCAAACGAGTTCGCTTTCTTGCTAGCAACTGAACTGTCAAGAAGGCGTCCGACATTGCGCCTAAGCCCGGAGAGCATCAGAACCGAATTTGGCATAGACTTTTCTTCAGTGAGCGAAGATCGCGCCGTCGAAGCGAAGCTCACGGCTCATTTAGATGCGCTCGAAGGGAGTCATCGCGCGGTCGTCTACCAAGCCGACGCCGATCTCACTCCCTGGACCAAGCGCAGCATCCGGCAAGCCGACCTCATCCTAGTTGTCGGCCGCGCCAACGGCTCGACTCCGGAAGAGGGGCTCCGGCGAATTCAAGAATATTTTGATTTCTGCGCGATCACCGCGCGCGTCGAACTAGTGCTGCTGCACTCGGGCTCCTTCGCTGTCGATGCCGCAACGCGCGAGCGGTATGCCACGCTACGCGCTTCAGCCCATCACCACGTCGTTACGGCTGAAACAGCCGATGTCGCCAGGCTCGCGCGCTTGATCAGCGGCGACGCCATCGGTCTGGTGCTGAGCGGCGGCGGTGCGCGTGGATTCGCCCACATCGGCGTCATTCGCGCTCTCAGTGAACGGGGCATTTCGATCGATATGATCGGCGGCACCAGTATGGGCGCGGTGATCGCCGCTCAACACGCGCTTGGCTGGGACTGGCAAACGATGGCCCGCGTCAACCGCGAAGAATGGCCGCGCTGCGCGCCGCAGAAAAATTACACCTTGCCTTTGGTCGCGTTGAACTCCGCGCGGCGCATGGATCAAATGCTCATAAGAATGTTCGGTACGGCCGAAATTCAGAATCTGCGTACCAAATTTTTCTGTGTGTCGACCAACCTGACCACCGCAGCGGCGAAAATTCATCAGCAAGGCGCGCTTTGGAAAGCCGTGCGCGCCAGCGTGTCAATCCCCGGCATCGGCCCGCCGGCAATCGAGAATGGCGAAATTCTCGTCGACGGCGGCCTGGTCGACAATCTACCGGTGGAGACCATGAAGAGATTGTGCCAAGGGCGAGCCTACGCCGTCGATGTCAGCGAGCAAGTCGAGTTCACGAGCAAACTATCGGAGAGCTATACCGTCTCGGGCTGGAAGCTACTTTGGCAGCAGCTAAGTCCATTCAGCGAAAAACCAGATATCCCCAATATTCTAAATACCCTCTATCGCACCACCACCGTCGGCGGCATCCGCGCCCTCGAGAGCGCAAAATCCCAAGCCGACCTCTGCTTTGAACCGCCGGTCAGCCAGTTCGGAGTGTTCGAATGGCAGAGCGTCGATAAGATTATCGAAATTGGCTTCCGCTACGCGCAGCGCAAGTTAGAACCATCAGGCAATCCTGCAATCGAGTGAGGCGTTTCAATTTCACCGACGCTAGTCGCCGCGTTGGTAAATAGCATCGACGATCGAGTCGGTCAGTTCACAGGTCGGGCCGTCAAAAAGAATCTGCCCATCTTTCAGGCCGACCACCCGATCGGCGTACTCGCGCGTCAATTCCAGCGTATGCAAACTCACCAGCGCGGTGATGCCGTCTTCGCGGCACACCCGTTTGAGAATTTCCAAGACGACGCGGGAAAGTTTGGGGTCGAGGCTGGACACCGGTTCGTCGGCGAGAATGATCGCCGGCTGCTGCATCAACGTGCGCGCGATGGCGACCCGCTGCTGCTCGCCACCGCTCAATTCATCGGCTCGCTTGTAGGCGTGTTCAAGCAAGCCAACGCGCTTAAGATTAATTAAGGCGCGCCGCTGTTCTTCCCGGGAGAAAATCCTGAGCGTACTCTTCGCTGCCGGCTGATAGCCAAGGCCGCCCGACAAAACGTTTTCGATCACCGACAAGCGTTTGATGATATTGAATTGCTGAAAGATCATACCGATCTTGCGCCGCACATGGCGCAGATCGGTGCCGTTGAGTTTGAGAATATCGATTGACTTCCCATCGGATGCGGAATCGAACAACCCATTTGGCACGGAAATACTGCCGGCGGTCGCGTCGACTAAGCGGTTAATGCAACGCAGCAGCGTCGACTTGCCGGAACCGGACAGGCCGATAATGCCGACGAACTCGCCCTGCTCGACTTTCAGGCTGATGCCGCACAGCACGGGCGCGACGGCGCTGTAGGATTGCTGCAAGTCCTTGATTTCGAGAATGGTCACTATTTATTTTTTCTTGAGCGCTTCTTTGAGCGGGATGCCCGCAATCTTAAACGCCTCGCGCACCGAATCGTAATCCTTGTCGGTGGCGGTGACGAAACCGTCGATTTGGTAAAGCTCGCGCAGCATTTTTTTCCCCGCCGGATCGCGGCTCAAGTTGACGAAAACATCGACAATCTTTTTGGCGATAGCTTCATCGAGATCGCCGCGGATCACCAGATTGTCGGCGGGAATCGGTTCGGAAAAGGCGATGGCGCGAATGTTTTTTATATCCTCGGGATTTTTCAAATAGCGCATCCACGCCGTGTCCTGGCTGTCCGGCGAATTGGCATAGGTGGCGCCGGCGTCGACTTTGCGGTTTAGCACCGCCAACACGGTGGCATCGTGGCCGCCGGAATAAAGAATCTGTTTGAAATCGCGCACCGGATCGATGCCGCGCTCTTTGAACATCTTGCGCGGAAACACATGGCCGGTGGTGGACAGCGAATCGCCGAAGGCAAATGTCTTGCCGCGCAGGTCGTCGAGCGTTTTGATGCCGCTATCGGCGTGCGTAATGATCGCCGCGTAGTAAGTCGGAATCCCTTTGCGCTCAGACTTAAGCACGACTTTGACGTTGGCTTCGTTTTTTGCCAACACGTAAGACGCCGGCGCTAAAAATGCGACATCGAGCTTACCCACGCGCAAGGCTTCGACCACGCCGGTGTAGTCGGTGGCGACGAACGGTTGGATCTCCATGCCCAGTTCTTTGCGCAGGATCTCAACCACCGGCTGGGCATTTTGCATCACCTGCTGGGCATCTTCGGCCGGTACGAAACCGACGCGTAATGTCTTCGTCGCTTTAGGCGAGTCACCGCAGGCGAAAAATGCCAGTGACAATAGGATGACAAAACAGCGAAGCAGATGGTTTTTCATAGCCAACGTTCATTGATACTGAAAGGGCGGCGCGGGTGCAAACGTATTGATTCAGCTTACCACGGTGGTATGAATCCTCTATGGGTTTGAATCTGACTCGAGTCGCGCTTGCGATCTTCTTATTACTCAACGCCTGCGCGACGGTTGAAACCGTTCCTGTAAATGACCTCGCGGCGCTCCCGGCAAACTCCACCGCGCGTTTTATGTTTCCCAGCGTCGGTGGCTTAGTGGAAGGTTATCTGGCGCGCCCGCGCGGCAGCGGCCGTTTTCCACTAGTCATTTTACTGCACGGCCACAGTTGGGTCGGCATCGGCGCGCGCCGGGTTTTGCCCGCAGGCGAAGCCTTCGCCGAGGAAGTTTGTTACGCCAGCATCGCCGTCTCCTTACCGGGCTATGGCGACACCAAAGTCCCCAACGGGCCGCTGGCTGAATCAACGCGCCAAGTGGTGCTCGACGCGGTGAACAAAGTGAAACAACTGCCTTGGATCGACGGAAAACAGGTTTACGTTTACGGTTTTTCCCGCGGCGCAGTGGTCGCGGCGGCGCTGGCTAATCAAATTGACGGGCTCAAAGGCACGATGCTTCATTCCGGCGCCTACGATCTGGCAACGCTTTACAAAAACACTTCGAGTTTCCTGCTGAAAAAGTTACTGAATCCCAATGGCGAAGCCGAACCAAAGCTGCATAATCTGCTGCCGGAAACGGCGGATTGGCAAGCAGCGACGCTAATTCTGCACGGGACGCAGGATTCATTGATCCCGGTTTCCCAGGCCACGCTGCTGCGTGACCGGCTGGAAAGTTTAGGCAAGCCGCAGCGTTTGGTGCTCTATCCCGAGCACGGCCACTGGCTGCCGATCCGTGCGATCAAAGATCAAGCAGTGCAATTTCTCAAGGACAACGGCGGTTCGGCCTGCGCGGCCAGCGACTCCTGATCCATCGGTACTCTATTCGCGGTGTCAAAGAATAGCCTCTTCACCACGAAGCTGCTAGTGCGGCAGAGCCGCAATCAAATAAGAAAGAAAGTTTTCACCAAGAGGGACACGAAGAGCACGAAGTTCGGAGTCTTAATCATCCGAACCCTTGGTGTCCTTCGTATGACTATTCTTGGCAGTATGCGCGGCTTGCGCAAATTTTCTGCTGGCTGTTACCGGCTGCCATTGCATCGGGAGCGCAACCACAGGGGGTTGCCCCTACAAGTCCGATTCCTTTTTGCATACCTTGCATTGCTATCCAAAAACTAACGCCAACATGTTGGTCATAGCGTGCCGCTTAAATATTCCGGAAGTCGAAGGTTCTCGGATTCGGAGATTACCCCCACCAAGGCGCCATGACGCTACGTTCGTGATCATAAAAACATCAACCACAAGACACACCAACGCCACGAAAAATAACCGGACCTAAGTTTCGTGTATTTCGTGCTTTTCGTGGTTAAACATCAGTTGCGGCTGTGCGCCGACGGGCGAACCTCTTTTCCCCAGCGCAGTCTGGAGAAAAGCAAGTATTGCTATGCATAAAATGGTGCGCAGATGGCGCAAAGTTTCCGGTGATCGGGAATGCACGAACACGGGGATTAACTTCCGCCAAGCATGTCCTGAGTAAAATCGAAGGGGCGCAAAGTTCGCCAAGTTCGGAATCGAAAGATTGATAATCTTACAAACCATCCTGTTCATTTTTTCCGACCTTTGCGGCCTTGGCGTCCCTTCGACTGCGCTCAGCACATGCTTTGCGGGAGATAGCCCGAGTTTCGGTTACGGCTCTGCCGCGCTGCGTTCTTTGCGGCTAATCTCTCATCTCAACGGAATCGGATTCCCCGCTTCATCAACTGCGACGTAGATAACTTCCGCTTCAGTAACTTTGACTTTAGCGCTGGGATCTTTCGCGCGCTCCGCCTCGACATTGACTTTGATGGTGACCGAAGTCGTGCCGACGCGCAGCGTAGTGGTATAAAAGCTCACCACGTCGCCGACGTACAGACGCCGCGATGCCGCCGGCCAAGTCGATATGACTCAAAATCACGCCGCCAAAGATCGTGCCGCGCGCGTTGGTGTCGCGCGGCAGCATGGTCACCCTGAGCGTCGGTTCGCGAAGATCCGCCATCGGGATTTTCTAGTGGAGTTCGATCGCAAAACGCAAAGAGAAGCTCGGCCGGCGGCGCCTAAACGTAGGCGAGCCACTTGGCGTACTTCTCCGCCGCTTTGCCTTTGATGACGTCGAAGAAAATAGTCTGCATATCCTCGGTGATCGGACCGCGCTTGCCGGCGCCGATTTGCCGGTCGTCTACTTCGCGGACCGGCGTCAGCTCGGCGGCGGTGCCGGTAAGAAACGCTTCGTCGGCGATGTAGAGTTCGTCGCGGGTGAAACGCTCCTCGGTTACGTCATAACCCTTGTCGCGCGCCAGAGTGATGATCGATTCGCGCGTAATGCCGGGGAGAATCGAAGTCAGCGGCGTAGTTTTGATCTTGCCGCCGCGCACGATGAAAATATTCTCGCCGCTCGCTTCCGAAACATAGCCCTCGGTGTCGAGCATGATCGCTTCGTCGTAGCCGGCCTTTTTCACTTCGGCTTTGGCCAAAACTGAGTTCACATAGTTCGCCGAGGTCTTGCTTTTGGTCATCGTCACGTTGACGTGGTGCCGCGTGTACGACGACACCTTGGCGCGAATACCGTTTTTGATGCCGTCGTCGCCGAGATAGGCGCCCCACGGCCACACCGCGATGCACACGTTAACCGGATTTTGCGGCGCGTAAACGCCCAACTCGCCGAGACCGAGAAACGCCAGCGGCCGAATGTAGCAGGCCTTAAGCTTGTTGGCGCGGATGACCTCTTTGGTCGCCTGGCATAACTGCTCGACTGAATAGGGCAGTGGAAAGCCCAATATTTTCCCCGAATCCGCGAGCCGCCGCATATGCTCTTCGAGACGAAACACTGCGGAGCGGCCGTCGGCCAATTCGTAGCAGCGGATGCCTTCGAAGTACGCCGTGCCGTAATGCAACGCATGGGACAGCACATGCACCTTGGCATCCTCCCAGTGGACTAAAACTCCGTCGAGCCAAATTTTTTCAGTTTTGAGCGCCATAATTTTTCTTTCGCGGAACCCGAGTTCCAATTTTTTATTTCGCCATATTCTACGTGCCTACTGGATCGGCATCAAGTCGTAGCGATTGGCAATGAACTACCCCGCAGCAAGCTGCGGGGTATCAGATCGAACCGATTAAACAATCGCAGCAAGCTGCGGGGAATTAACCCGCAGCGATTAAAAAGGCCACCGGGTTGCCCGCGGTGGCCTCAAGTGGGTTGCCGAGTCGTTATAATTCTCTTTTCAGGTCCGGCGCCGGTTTAAAACCGACGGTACGGCTCGCTTTGATGGTGATGACGTCACCGGTCTGCGGATTGATTCCCTTGCGCGCCTTGCGCGCGCGTACGGTGAAGGTGCCAAAACCGGGAACTTGAAAGCGCTTGCCCTTCTTGATCGCCTTGATTATCCCGTCGAAGGTCGCATCCACCGCTTCACCAGCGGTGCGCTTGTTAATCTGCGCCGCCTTTGCCACTGCCTCGACTAAATCCGCCTTTGTCATTTTCCTTCACCCCTCGTGTTGATCAAGACCCATTTGTCGCGATTGAAACGCAAGGCGAGATAATTCCGAATTCAGGAAAAAATGTCAACCGGTTTTTCGCTGTTTAAAGCGATTGCGCGCGCGCGTGCAAGAGACCGTAACGCACACCGTGATCGCTCACCACGACGCTCTCCGCCTTGAACAGAGTCATGATCCGTTCGATCAAGCAGGCGCCGGCAAGAATGATATCGGCGCGCTTGGGTTCAAGCCCGGCGATCCGCTTACGCTCCTCGATGGTCTTTTCACGAAAGAACTGAACCTGCCGGCGCACCTCGCCGACGCCGAGATGGCTGCCGTGCACATCGCTGTGGGAGTATTTCGTTAAACCCTTTTCGATCGCCGCCACCGTCGTAAAACTGCCAGCGATACCAACCAAAGTCAGCGCCGCATTGCCGCTCCCAAAGTGCTCCATTACCCGCGCAAGCTCGTGGTCAATAGCAGCGAGCATCGCCGCGACTTCATCGTCGCGCACCGGATCGGCATGAAGAAAGCGCTCGGTCAGACGCACCGAACCGACATCGACGCTGAGCGCTTGAGAGACGCCGCCGTCGTTGCCGCGGATAAATTCAGTGCTGCCGCCGCCGATGTCGATGACCAAGACTTCCCTGCCGGCAAGCGCGAGGCCGCGCCCCACCGCTAAAAATGAATATGCCGCTTCTTCGGCACCGGAGATGACGCGGATGTCAAAACCGAGTTTCGCGCGCAAACGCGCGCGCACTTCGGCGCTGTTCTCCGCGTCGCGGAGTGCGCTGGTGCCAACGGCGAAGATCTCTTCAACGCCGAGGCTCTGGCAGTGATCGCGATAGCGTTCGAGAATTTCGAGCGCGCGCTGCTCGCCTGCGGGAATGATCCGGCGCGTGCGATCGACACCCTGACCGAGCCGTGAAATGTCGGCCAAATCGTCGAGTACTCTAAAGCGGCCGGTCTCTCTGATATCGGCGATCAGACAGAGCACCGTATTGGTGCCGACGTCGATAAATGCGCTCCGCCGCGGGCTCATCAGAACGCTATCCCCAGATTAGTCACCCTCCGATATTACCTCGTGGCAGTATGTCGATCGAGGTGTAACCCTGGAGGAACGAAGGCATCAGCGCGAATGTTTGATTTTGTGCCCGGTGCTCGGCACGATGTTTGACCTTTTCGCTGCTAATCTCATAAGCAAGTCCCCGCGCTCGCATTTTCAAGGCACAACTGCTTTGCCTTCGTTCCGGAAGGGTTGCACCTCGATCACCGTTTCACCGTGAATGAGGCAGTCTAGCTTCTCTGCGTTTGCAAGGTCACTGCCATCAACGCCGCTGGCGCCGCCGTCCAATTCGCCGAGCCACGCCGCCATATCCGCCAGCGCGCGACGCGATAGCATCTCTTTCTTCGCTTTGCCGCGTAGACGCACGGACAGCGGCGGGATCAAACCGAAGTTCACATTCATCGGCTGAAAGCGTTTGCGCTCGGGATCGCTGATGTAGCGCAGCAAAGCGCCCAGCGCCGTGGTCGGCGGTGGCACCACCGGCGCTATGTCAAAAATTAAGTTCGCGGCATTGATGCCAGCGAGCAACCCAGTCGCCGCGGATTCAATATAACCTTCGACGCCGGTCATCTGGCCGGCGAAAAACAGCGTCTCCCGTTGGCGCCACTGAAGCGTCGGCAAGAGATGCTGCGGCGCGTTGATAAACGTATTGCGGTGCAAGCTGCCAAGCCGAACGAACTCGGCGTTGGCCAAGCCTGGAATCAGGGCGAAAACTTTTCTCTGTTCGCCGTAAGTCATCTTGGTCTGAAAGCCGACCAGATTATAAAGCGTCTGTTGACGATTTTCCTGACGCAATTGAACCACGGCATAGGGGCGCCTATCGGTGCGCGGATCGATCAGCCCCACCGCGCGCATGGGCCCGAAGGCGAGGGTTTCCTTGCCGCGGTCGGCCAGCTCTTCAATCGGCATGCAGCCTTCGAACGGCACAAAGCGCTCGAAACAATGCGTCGCCACTCTCTCGGCGGCAACCAGCGCATCGATGAAGCGATAGTATTGCTCTCGTGTCAGCGGCAGATTGATATAGTCATCGCCGCCCTTGCCGTAACGCGCGGCGCGATAGGCGACGCTCATGTCGATCGACTCGGCGCTGACGATCGGCGAAATCGCGTCGTAGAAATACAAGTGCTCTTCGCCTAACTTGGCCGTCAATGCGTCCGACAACGCCGGCGACGTGAGCGGCCCGCTGGCGAGAATCACGATGCCGTCATCAGGGATCGACTCAACTTCATGGCGAATGACCTCAACGTTGGGCAAGGCTTGGATGGCCTCGGTGACGCCGCGCGCGAAGCTGTCGCGATCGACGGCGAGCGCCGAGCCGGCCGGCACCCGGTGCGCCTCGGCGATACGAATGATCAGAGAATCGAGCTGACGCATCTCCGCCTTGAGCAAACCGGCGGGAGCAGACAAAGAATCGGACCGCAAAGAATTGCTGCACACGACCTCGGCGAGCTGATCCGTCGCGTGGGCTTCGGTCCGGCGCACCGGCCGCATCTCGAAAAGCTCCACGGCGACACCCCGGCGCGCCAACTGCCAGGCCGCTTCCGTGCCGGCCAGGCCGCCACCGATTATGCGAACAAAATTTTCCATAAACTCATGGGTACTGAAAAAATTCGAATGGCGTCGTATTCGATGCTCCGTTCTCACCAACACGAGCACGATCACGACCAGCGAAACCTCTACCGTGGAGCTGAAGTCTTTACAAGCAATTTCCAGACGGACGAAGCGCGGCGCGCAGCTACTGCTCGACGACTTGGATCGAATAGCCGCACTCTTTCTTGTAACAACGGTGCGTGCGGCCGGTCCGTTTAAGAACTTTCTCGACCAGGATCGGACTATCGCAGTCCGGACAGGGTGTCGGCAACGGCTTGTCCCACGAAGCGAACTTGCACTCAGGATACTTGTCGCAGCCGTAAAACATTTTACCCCAGCGTGATTTGCGCTCCTTGATGTTGCCTTCCTTGCACTCGGGGCATTTGATGCCCAAGTCCACCGGTTTTTGCAGCGGCTGAATGTTTTTGCACTCGGGGTAACCGCTGCAGCCGAGAAACTTGCCGAACTTGCCAAAGCGCAAGAGCATCGGACGGGCACATTTTTCGCAAGCCTCGTCGACCTCTTCTTCGACCGCGATCTCGATCTCGCCTTCGTTGCCGCGCTTGAAATTCTTGGTGCTTTTGCATTCGGGGTATTGCGGGCAAGCGAGAAACTCGCCGTTACGTCCCCACTTGATGACCATTTTAGCGCCGCATTTCTCGCAGTCGATTTCGGTCGGCACCTCTTGGCGCTTGACGTCGCGGCTCGTCTTCCATGCCGGCGGTAAACTCGACGTTGAGAATATCGGGAAAACTTTCGACCAGTAAATCCGTCACCAAAACGCCCAAATCGGTCGGCACCAATTGGCGGCTCTCGTTTTGCGCCACATACTCGCGGTCGAAAATATTGGAGATGATCGCCGCATAGGTCGACGGCCGGCCGATGCCATTCTCGTCGAGCTCTTTAATCAGCGAGGCCTGCGTAAAACGCGGCGGCGGTTGGGTAAAATGCTGGCGCGGTTCCATCGACAACAATCTCAGCACATCGCCCTTCTGCAGGTTGGGCAGCACCCCTTCCAAATCCAGTGAGTCGTCATCTTCCTCGTCTTCGCCGTTGGCCAGCGCCGCGCGCTCGTCGCGTCCCTCGGTGTAAAGTTTCATGAAACCGTCGAACTTGATCTGTTGTCCGGTGGCGCGAAACACCGCTTCTTTGACTGGAATCTCGAACGCCGTCTGATCGTACACCGCCGGCACCATCTGGCTGGCGACAAAGCGATCCCAAATCAGCGAATAGAGTTGAAACATGTCGCGCCGCAAATAACGGCGCACGCGCTCAGGCGAATACTCGAGGGAAGTCGGACGAATCGCCTCATGGGCGTCCTGCGCGCCTTTTTTCGAACGAAAAGCATTCGGCTTATCAGGCAGATAATTCTTGCCGTATTGCGTTTGAATATGCTCGCGCACGGCGGCGAGCGCATCGTTGGAGACGCGCGTCGAATCGGTGCGCATGTAAGTGATCAAGCCCACCGAGCCTTCGCTGCCAAGCGCCACGCCTTCATAGAGTTGCTGCGCCAGCTGCATGGTGCGCTTGGGCTGAAAGCCCAACTTGCGCGCCGCCTCCTGCTGTAATTTGCTGGTGACAAACGGCGGCGTCGGATAACGGCGGCGTTCCTTTTTCTCGACCTCGCCGATTACCCATGGCGCGTTTTCCAGCGCTTTGATGATTTCTTGAACGCCGCTGTCATTCTCCAGGCGGAACTTTTTAATGTCGACCTTCTGGCCTTGCCACTGCGCCAGCTTGGCTTTGAACGACGGCGGCAGGCGTCCTTCCAACAATGCCGTCAACGACCAATACTCCACCGGCTCGAAGGCGCGCACTTCCTTTTCCCGTTCGCAGACCAAGCGCACCGCCACCGACTGCACCCGCCCGGCGCTCAGACCGCGCCGCACTTTGGTCCATAGTATCGGACTGATCTTGTAGCCGACCAAACGGTCAAGCACGCGGCGCGCCACTTGGGCGTCGAATTTATTGCGGTCGAGCTCTTGCGGATTGGCGATCGCTTCCTGAACCGCTTTCTTGGTGATCTCGTTGATCATCACCCG
>JAERMN010000219.1 GCA_016844625.1 Deltaproteobacteria bacterium | reverse complement strand
CGCTCCGCTCGGTGTGGCCGGTTTATTTTCCGCCGCGCCGCTGTTTCGGCGATGGTTTTCTCTTGGTCGGCGATGCCGCTCGTGTGACCGAGCCGGTAACCGGTGAAGGAATTTTCTTCGCGCTCAGAAGCGGTCAGCTGGCCGCGACGACGATTGCTGCGGCATTGCGCGAAGGTGATGTGAGCATGGCTCGACTCAGTCAATACGATCGCGCTTGCCGCACCGAGTTTGGCGCGCGCTTGAGGCTCAACTCTCTCATTCGGGTTCTAATGTATCGGCCCAAATTACTCTCGCTGGCGATCCGGCTCTTAGGAAGTCGGCAGCGGCTACTGGAAACGTTGGTTAACGCGGTTTGTTTGCCGCGCGCTGCTTTTGATTAATAGGTTCTTTGTTAACCCCGCCTCTTGAGGCGGGCACAACTAAATGGGGTTTCCAAAGGGGGGCGAGCATCCCCTTTGGTCAAGGGTGGGGTTAAATCCCCACCCGCGAAGCGGCTTGGTTTAATGTCGATTTCAATCGGAGGAACGTTGATGCAAAGGGTTGCATGGGGCTTTCTAGTTTTACAGGCGCTGATCGTGGTCGGGAGCCTGCTCGGCTACGGTATTTTTACCTCACGCCCCGATCTGTTGATGCAGGTCGATCCGCAGGCGCGGTTTTTTACCTGGGCATTTTACGGCTTCGCGGTCGGTAATATGCTCTTTGGCGGACTGGCGGTGGTGACGGACGCTTTCGATCGCAGCAAGGCGGCGGCGTTTTACGCTTTTCTTGCCGTTTACCTTGTCAGCTTGATTAGTGAACTGACGGGCACCGGTTTGGGTATCCCATTTGGACCCTATTCTTACACTAGCCTGCTCGGACCAAAGTGGTTTAACCTCGTGCCGCTTTTGATTCCACTGAGCTGGTTCACCATGAGTTGGGCTTGTTGGGTGATCGCCCGTCAGCGCGCCTCTGGTATCTCGGCAATTCTACTCGGCACATCGCTTTTGGTGGCTTGGGATTTATTACTCGATCCGGCGATGAGCAAAGTGACCAGTTATTGGATCTGGGGTGAGGCAGGTAGCTACTACGGCATGCCCTGGAGTAATCTCTTCGGGTGGGGAGTCACCGGTCTGGTGCTTTTTATTATTCTCCACAAGATGGCGCCGACACCACGCAGTTCGGTTCGCTTCGCCGCGTCCGTCTACGGCGTCAATTTCGCGCTGCCTTTGGGTTTTTGCATTCTTAATCAATACTGGATCGCGGTCGGCGCCGGTATCGGCGGCGTACTGTTGGCGTGGCTGGCTTTCGGAGGTTTCCGTTCTGGTAAAGCAGCCGTTGGGTATGCCGCGAAGCCGGCCCATCTGCAAAAAATTTGGTGAAGATATGCGCGGAAACTGCACCCATGGATTTGTAGAAATGACTCGGTCAATGCTAAATTACTTAGATGCGGCGCGATCGCCGCGCTCTTAAGTGATCAGGGACATGGGCTTAGCCATCAAAAAAATCAACGGTTTGGCAGACTTCGATTTGGATTCCTATCTGAGCGCGCGCACGGCGGCGGTCGATCGCGCGCTCGCCGGTTATCTCAAGCGTTATTCCGAACGGTCGGGCAACATCTGGAAGGCGATGCACTACGGTTTGTTTCCCGGCGGCAAGCGCATCCGTCCGATATTGGTTCTTGCCGCCGGTGAGCTGTTCGGCGCTAAACGGAAAGCGTTGATGCCGTTTGCCTGCGCGGTTGAGATGATTCACGGTTATTCGCTGATCCATGACGATCTGCCGGCCCTCGACAACGACGATCTCAGACGCGGCGCGCCGACCAACCATAAAGTTTTTGGCGAGGGTATGGCACTTCTCGCCGGCGACGGCTTACTCACCGAGGCGTTTCATGTGATGTCCGGCGCGGAAGCTCTCGCGAGTGTGCCCGCCGAACTGGTGCTCAAGCTCGTGCACGAATTGTCTCACGCCGTCGGAGTCGCCGGCCTTGTCGGCGGGCAGGCGTTCGATCTCGAAGCGGAAAAGGGCGCCGTCGACATCGGCGTGGTCGAATACATTCACCTGCGCAAAACCGGCGCATTGATCCGCGCCTCGGTTCGCTTGGGCGCTCAAGTGGCCGGCGCTAGCGCCGCCGATCTGAGGCGGGTCACGCGCTTCGGCGATTGCCTTGGATTAGCCTTCCAGATCGCCGACGATATTTTGGATATTCTTGGCGAAACGGCCCCGGGTGAACTTGCAGAATCGGGCCACAGCGAATGGAATAAAGCGACCTATCCGTCGGTCGTGGGCATCGCCCGCGCCCAGGAACGGCTAAAAAACTTGTTCGATCAATGTTTAGGTGAACTGGCGCGGTACGGCAAAGTGGCAGAGCCGCTGCGCGCGATCGCCGCGCAAGTGGCGGCGCGAGCGCTGCAAAGCAACGGAAAATCTGCGACTGAGGAGATCAAAATCTAACATGGCACGATTACTCGATGGAGTTGAGTATCCCAAGGACATCCGCGGCTTTTCCGTTGAACAGCTAAATCAGCTCGCCGGCGAGATTCGTGAAGAAGTGATCTCGGTGGTGTCCGAAGTCGGCGGCCACTTCGCGTCCACCTTAGGCGCCGTGGAGTTGACTCTGGCGCTCCACTACGCCTTCAACACGCCGGAAGACCGGATCATCTGGGACACCGGCCATCAAGCCTATGCCCACAAGTTAATCTGTGGGCGGCGCGAGCGCTTGGCGACGATCCGTCAACTCGGCGGTTTGAGCGGTTTTTTAAGCCGCGAAGAGAGCGCATACGACGTCTTCGGCGCGGGCCATGCGGGAACTTCGATCTCGGCTGCCCTTGGCATGGTCGAAGCGAACTCATTAGACGGCTCGGCGCGGAAAGTCGTTGCCGTGATCAGCGACGGCTGCTTGAGCGCAGGCCTAACCTACGAAGGTTTAAACTCCGCCGGCCATCTCGACAAGGACTTGATCGTTATTCTCAACGACAACGAGCATTTCATCGATCCGAGAGTCGGCGCAGTGTCTTCTTTTTTAAGCAAACAATTCACGACGAATTTGGCTGTGCGCCTACAAAAGAACTTATCGACGCTGCTCAAAAGCTTGCCGAGCGGTGAAAACTTAAAGCATGTGGCGCGTAAGCTGCGCGACTCGTTCGTGGGTTTGGTAACGCCGGGATTTCTTTTTGAAAGCCTCGGCTTTCAATATGTCGGTCCCATCGATGGCCATAACATCGGCGAAATGCTCGCGACTCTAGAAAACGTCAAGAAGATCGATGGGCCAACGTTGGTGCACGTGATGACCAAAAAGGGGAAGGGCTACTTACCGGCGGAAAAAGAACCGATCAAGTTTCATGCCGTCACGCCGTTCCATGTGCTCACCGGCAAAGCGAAAAAAGAAAAAGGACCAATTCCGACTTACACTGACATCTTTGGCCAGTCGCTGCTGCGGCTCGCCACAGAAAATCCCAAAGTGGTCGGCATCACCGCGGCCATGGGCAGTGGCACGGGCATCGACAAGTTGCAGCGCGAATTGCCCAAGCGCACCTACGATGTCGGCATCGCCGAGCAACACGCCGTCACCTTCGCCGGCGGCATGGCGACCGAGGGTTTCGTGCCGGTGGTGGCGATCTACTCGACGTTTTTACAGCGCGGCTACGACGAGATTCTCCACGACGTGTGTTTGCAGAATTTACACGTCGTCTTCGCGCTCGATCGCGGCGGCCTGGTAGGCGCCGATGGACCGACGCATCACGGAGTCTTTGACTTCGCCTACATGCGGTCCATGCCCAATCTCGCGATCATGGCGCCCAAAGACGAGAACGAGCTTCAGCATATGCTCAAGACCGCGATCGATTATTCGGGACCGATCTCGCTGCGTTATCCGCGCGGCGAAGGTTGGGGCGTGGCGCTCGATAGCGAAATGAAAAGTTTGCCGATCGGCAAAGCCGAGCTGCTGCGCGACGGCAGCGATGTCGTCATTGCCGCCATCGGCCAAACGGTTTTGCCGGCATTGAAGGCGGCACAGGAGCTGGCGCCGCTCGGCATCAACGCCGCCGTGGTCAATGCCCGCTTCGTCAAGCCGCTCGATGGCGAGCTTTTTGGCGAATTGTTAAACCGCATTCCAAGACTCATCACCGTCGAGGATCATGTCATCGCCGGTGGCTTTGGCAGCGCGCTGATTGAGTTTCTCGCCGATCAGAATATCACCGGCGTCGAGATCAAGCGGCTCGGCGTGCCCGATCGCTTTATTCCCCACGGCACCCAAGACGAGCTCAGAAAAATGTGCGGCTTTGACAAGGATGCCATCGCTCAGGCGGCCTTGCAGATCATGCGCCGTGCTAAGAAAAAAAGTAGGGAGGGATGGGAAAGAGGCAGCGCCTAGATCTGCTCTTGGTCGAGCGCCAGCTGGTGGCGAGCCGCGAAATTGGCCGGCGAAGAATATTGGCCGGCGAAGTTCTGGTCAACGACCAGGCGGTGACCAAAGCGGGAAATCTGATCGACGCCAGCGCCGCGATTCGTCTCAAACCGACAGCTCCCTATGTCAGCCGCGGCGGTCTCAAGCTCGAAAAAGCGCTCGCTGAGTTTGCCATTCAAGTCAAAGACAAAACCGCTCTCGATATCGGCGCGTCGACCGGCGGCTTTACCGACTGTATGTTGGCGCATGGTGCGGCCCAAGTTTTCGCCGTCGACGTCGGTTATGGCCAACTCGACTGGAAGCTTAGAAACGATCCGCGCGTCAGTGTTTTTGAAAAGACCAATGTCCGTTACCTGGACTTAAGCCGGCTGCCGCGCGCCGCCGACATCGCAACCATCGATGCGTCGTTTATTTCACTCAAACTGATTTTGCCCCAGGTGAAAACCTTGATCGTCGAGCACGGCGATGTCGTGGCGCTGATCAAACCGCAGTTCGAAGTCGGCAAAGGCAAAGTCGGCAAAGGCGGCGTGGTGCGCTCGGCGGCGGATCATCAGCGCGTGATCGATGAGATCCGCCAAGCTTCCATCGACTGCGGCTTTCAGGTTCTGGGCGTTACTGAGTCGCCGCTCATCGGGCCGAAGGGGAACAAGGAGTTTTTGATCCACCTGCGTTTAGTTTAAGCGGCGGGTTATCTTCCATGCGCGCGCGTCGTCGCGCGCAACCTGCAAAGACTTATGGCAACATTCAAGAAAGTCGCTCATCGCGGCGCTTCCGGCGATTATCCCGAGAATACTCGGCTCGCTTTCGAGAAGGCGATCGACGCGGGCGCCGATATGATCGAGCTCGACTGTCAGATGAGCCAAGACGGGCATGTGGTTATTTTTCACGACGAAAAATTGCTCCGCACGGCGCGGGTTCGCGGCACGTTAAGATCGAAGAGTCTTGCCGAGCTTAAGCAACTCGACGTTGGCAAGTGGTTTAAGCCGGCTTTCAAAGGCCAGCACATTCTCACTCTGGAAGAGGCGCTTGAGAGCGTCGCCGGCAAAGTCGACCTGTGCCTGGAAATCAAATCGTATGGCGAGTCCGCGCCGGGCATCGAGCTCAAGATTCTTTTCATCCTAAGCCATTATGACTACCTGGATCGGACGATCATTTCCTCTTTCGACTACCGCTGTCTTGCCCGGGTACGCGAGCTCGCCCCGGAAGCGTTGCTCGGTGTGATTAGCGGTGCTGGGAGCCGCGATGATCCAGTCGATGTCGCCCGCCAGCTCGGCGCCACGTCGATCCACGCGCAAAAGGAGCTGGTATCCCACGACTTCCTGCGGCGCGCTTGGGACGACGGCCTCGATGTCTTTGTCTGGACCGTCAATGATGTCCGTGACTTGGAAAGCTTCGCGTCTCTCGGAGTTCAAGGCTTGATCTCGAATTATCCCAAGCGATTTCGAAAAGTTTATTCGCGCTAATTTCGCGGCGATTCCGCGCGGGCGGCGAATTCCTGCACCGACGCTGCTGCCGCACGCCCTTCAAGCGCCCTCCCTTATATTCTATATTATTAACCCCGCCTCTTGAGGCGGGCACAAAATTATGGGGTTTCCAAAGGGGGCGAGCATCCCCTTTGGTCGC
>JAERMN010000218.1 GCA_016844625.1 Deltaproteobacteria bacterium | reverse complement strand
AAGTCGCTGAGCGTTGACAACATCTTCGTGATCGCAATGATCTTCGGCTTCTTCGCAGTTCCGGCGATCTATCAGCATCGAGTGCTGTTCTGGGGCATCTTGGGCGCCTTGGTGATGCGCGGTGCCATGATTGCACTGGGCGCCACACTGATCGCTGAGTTCCACTGGGTCCTCTACCTCTTTGGTGTCTTCCTGATGCTCACGGGAATCAAGATGCTGGTCTTGAAGACGGATCACTCGGACCCCAACCAGAATATCATCGTTCGGCTCACACGGCGCTTTTTTCCGATCACCTCGCGATTCCACGGACAGCACTTCGTCGTTCGAGCTGGAGCGCCGGCCTCATACGAGAGCGAGTTCCCCGGTACTGCTGCCATGCCGGATAAGGCGGTGGACCAAGCACGGCCAGGCACGTTGATGCTCACGCCCTTGGCCTTGGCTCTGATTGTGGTCGAGTTTACGGACCTGATCTTTGCGGTGGATTCGATCCCAGCGATCTTCGCTATTACAGCCGATCCATTCCTGGTTTTCACGAGTAACGTCTTTGCGATCCTCGGCCTCCGGTCGCTCTATTTTGCGCTGGGGGGCATGCTCGACAAGTTCAGATACCTCAAGGTGTCACTCGCGTTGGTGTTGATGGTCGTTGGAGTAAAAATGCTGACAGCCGAGTGGCTCAAAGGGATGCTCGGAAGCAGCTTCAACTTTTACTTGCTCGGATTAGTGCTCCTGATCCTGGCTGCCGGTATAGCAGGTTCCTTGATCGCTGAGCGTCGCGATGAGCGAGCCGCCTAACAAAACATAGAACGGAGAGCCGTAGCGATGAATGCAAAGATTGCCTATTTCTCGATGGAAATCGCCCTGGAGCCGGGGATGCCGACCTACAGCCGCAGCCTTGGCGTGCTAGCCGGCGACACTTTCCGCGCCGCCGCCGACCTCAAAGTACCGCTGGTCGCTGTCACGTGGCTCTACCGCAAAGGCGACTTTTGCTAACGACTAGACGCGAGCGGCTGGCAACGTGAAGAGCCCAATGAATGGGGGGGGGTGGAGAACTTCTTAACCGAGCTGCCCACACGCGCCAGCGTGACGGTCGAGGGCCGCACGGTTTACTTCCGCGCTTGGCAATACGAAGTCAAAGCTCCGAGGGTTTCACGGTGCCGGTCTATTTGCTCGATACCGATGTGCCTGAAAACGCCGCATGGGACCGGACACTGACGCATCACCTTTACGGCGGTGACGCGCGCTATCGACTCTGCCAAGAGGTGGTGCTTGGCATCGGCGTTCCGATCGTAACCGTGGCGGCTCTCAGCCTGGCGCTGAATCTCGTGCTCACCGGCGGATTTATATGGTTGGTGCGGAAATTACTGGATGCGAAATCAACATAAGGCTGGTCACTGCGCAAAGATGTCTTACAACCGCTGACTTTCTTGTGCTCGCGATGCGCGTCACTTGCGCAGAATCAATTTGTTGAAGAGCCCGATCAGCTCCTGATAGCGGTCGCCCCACTTTTCTGGCGACGGAATGACAACTTTGCGATCACCGATATCGTCTGGCCCTTTGCCGATGATGCTCTTGTGGCCAACCCAACGGCCGTGGCCGTACATGATATCTTGACCGCGCTTGGACATGAGAAAATCGGCCATGAGCGCTGCCGCATGGGGATGCGGCGGACGGGACGAGACATAGATCGGCACCAGCGATTTCACCGGGACATACGGTTGCGGAAAAACATAATCGATGGGCGCGCCAGCTTTCTTTTTGGCAATCGCTTCCTGATGATGGCCGTCGATTTCGAGTAAAAATTCTCCCGCTGCGATCAACTGGGTGATCAGCGTCGAGCCGCGCCGCGGCTGAAGCTGTTGTTGGCCAACTTTGGCAGCGAGCTCCAAGCCCTTCGCTTCACCGTAGTAATCCATCAACGCCGCCAGCCAATCGAATGACTCGTCATCGACGGCCATCTTGCCGAGCCACTTGGGCTGGGTTAGATCCTCGACGCTGGTTGGAGCCTCTTTCCGATTCACCAGCTTGGTATTGTAAATATAGACCAGCGGCGTCGCGAAAATGCCGTTGACATAACCTTCTTTGTCGGCAAAACCGTCGCGCAAAGAAGCCCGCAGAGGACTGCGGTAGCGCGCGATGGCGCCGGCTTTCTTAAGTGTGTTGACGGTCATGCTGCGGGTATTGAAAACGTCGTAAATGTACGACTTGGCCCGGTGCTCGGTCAGCACCTTATTAAGCAGCGTGCCGCCGCCGCCGGTCAATGCGTTGACCTTCAGAAACGGATACTGCGCTTCAAACCCGTTGATCAACTCCTGCGCAAACACGCGGTTCATCGCCACGTACCAGGTAACGGCGCCTTCCTTCTTCGCGCCGGCGACCAATCTTGACTGGCGTTCCGCTTCAGGTAACTGATTGATTTCTTCAAGAGTCTTCTCGTCGGTTTGGGCCGCGAGCGGTTGCACCTGCATCAAAAGCACGACGAGACAGGACAAGATCAAACCGCAACGGATTAAGATAACGCGCATATAAACTCCTCCTTGCTCAGCGATTGCGACGCGCACAATGGCCAGCCCAGGCAATCAAGGGCGCCAGCCCTGAATCTCTTCATTGGCGCGCTGCACGAGCCGGAAGTCAAAGACTTCCTCTGTTTTCACAGCCCGTTTGACTCCTGCCACTTCACGAGATTCCTGGATAACCGATTCCATCGTCTCGCGATCGAGCAAGCCGTCCGGCGCCAGCGCGCCGGCTGACATCAGCTCGTGAACTTTGGCGGCATTCGCTGGCGAGATTTTGGTCCATGCGGAGCTATGTTTAATCGCTTCTTCGCGGTGCGCCAGGTAAGCGCGAATGCCTTTTAATGTCGCGCGCACCATGCGCAATACTTCATCGGGCCGCTTCATGAGCTGATCCTCGGTCACCGACAGAGAACCGGCAAAGCCTTTCATGAACTTGCCAGCTTTAGCGACCGAGTGATAACCGCGGTCGGCAAGGAACGCAGTGCCGTCGAAGTTCGCCACCACGCCATGGACCACGCCCGTCATCAGCGCTTGATGGCGCACCGCCGGCGTTCCCATGTTGAGCAAGGTCACATCGCGGTCCGGCTCCATGCCATGGGCTTGCAGGATCGCGCGCACGACAAAAAAGGTCACGCTGCCACGGTCGGCGACGGCGACTTTTTTGCCGCGCAAATCTTCGATACGCTTGATCTCAGGCACCACCACCAAATCGTAAGGCAGTTCGCGTATAAACCCCATCACCAAACGCACCTTTGCGCCTTGCAGATTCGCCAGCACAGTGCCGGCGGCGGTGGCGCCGACTTCGCCGGCGAGCAAAGTCTTGACCGCAAGCCCGGCGGCCATCGGAATCAACTCGACATCATAACCTTCGGCGCGGAAGTAACCTTTCTTTTGCGCCATGATCAACGGGTAAGATGATGAGCCAAGGCCGGGAATACTAATGCGCAAGCGCGCGAGTTCGGCGGATGTAGGAACTGCGGCCTGAATATGGCCTTCACCGACGGCAAAAATCAATATCGCCAAGAGCAAGTGCGTTGGTTTCATCTTAGAGTCCTGACTTGGTTAGCGGAAGTTGTAAGACTTCTTCGCCCGGACTGTCAAGATCGTTTTCCTCATGTTCGTTTTCCTCATGGGATCGCTCATGGGATCGCTCGGCTTGACGGGCAAATCGGTGGCGGCGTATAGTCCGACCAAATTTAACTGTCCCGCTGCATTGTCATGGGTGAGAGAGGAGACCGTCTTATGCTGACTGCAAAACAAAACTCGCCGCGCACTTACCGCCTCGTTGGCCCGCAGCAACAAGTGGACGAACGCGAGACGCCGCATCCCCGCGTCGACCGCGGCGATCTTGGTCAGAAGCTCAAAAACTGGCGCAAGTCCCGCTTCGGTGAAGATCCTTTCAAGCGTGTCTTCGGGGGCGGCGGCGCTGAAGGGAATCCATACAATTCACTTCAAGCGATCATGAAAGATGTGCCGGACGGGCCGGTGAATCCGAAACAAACTCCGGTAACCGACAGCGCCAACATGGCGCGCAAAATAAAAGAGATCGCGCGCTTTTTCGGCGCCGACGTGGCTGGTATCACCCATCTTGACCAGGCCTATGTCTATTCGCACCGAGCCAAGGCTGATCCTGGCACGGGGGCAAAATTTGGCGATCCCATCGACCTGCCGCACAAGTACGCCATCTGTTTAGGCTTCGAGAGCGATTACGAAAAGTTTCTCACCAACAACAGCCGCATCTCCGACGCCGAGTACGGGCTCGGCAATCTCCACACGATCCAACCCGCGTTTCTTGTTGCGGCTTATATCCGTGAGATGGGGTATCCGGCGCGCGCGCACTACTACGGCCGCGGCGAGGTCAATCCCATCCCGCTGGCGGTTAATGCAGGACTGGGCGAGTTGGGACGCCACGGCATGTTGATTCACGAGGACTACGGCTCGCGGTTGCATCTCGCCGTGGTCACCACTGACCTGCCCATGGACGTCGATCAGCCAGTGGACATCGGCGTAGAAGAGGTCTGCAAATACTGCAAGAAGTGCGCGCGCACTTGCCCGTCGCATAGCATTTCTTTCGGCGGCAAAGAAGTTCACAACGGCGTCGAGCGCTATCGGATCAACGTCGATAGCTGCTACAAGTATCGGCTCGCGTCGCGCGGCCAATGGTCCAATTGCGTCATGTGCGTGACCTCCTGCTGTTACAACAAGCCCAAGGCGTGGTGGCATACCCTGGCGGTAAGATCCATCAAGTGGACGCCGATTCCGCTGCGCGTGTTGATCATCAAACCGTTACTGTGGATCGACGATCTGTTCTGGGGCAAGCGGCCGTGGAAGCATATGAAGTGGCTCGATTACGACAACGCGCCCGAGCCGGTGTATTGCACGATCCCCGGCTGCACCGCCAAGCACGCCAACTTGCAGCATAAGAAACTGCACATGGCATAATCACCATAGCATTGACGGAGAATGCACGCGCCGGTTGGTTGGGGTAATGGAGTATTGAAACGATGACCTACGTGATCACGCAACCCTGCATTGGAGTTAAAGACAAAGGCTGCATCGATGTTTGCCCCATGGACTGCATCCACGGCACCGACAGTGACCCGATGCTCTACATCGATCCCGACGACTGCATCGACTGCGGTGGCTGTGTTCCGGCCTGTCCGGTAAACGCTGTTTTCCCCGACAACGAAGTGCCGGGAAAATGGCAAGAGTACACGCGCATCAACGCCGACTACTTTACCGGGAAAAAATAACCGCACATATCCGCCATCGTCAGGATAGTCATTTCAACCCTTTCAAATGGCGCATAAGCATTCGATCTCTGGTATTTCCCCAAACGTTTTGAACGATTAGAACGATTGGAACGGCGCGCCAGCGCTTAGCTCTTCGTCCCATCGTCGGCTAGCCTTGACGCGCTTCGTCGCATGGGCGTATATTTCGCGACATCCATCCAATATCTCTTGAGAACAGCGGAAAGGAGAATTTTCCATGCTGTCATCGAAACAGAATACACCAAGAAGTTACCGTATCGTCGGCCCGCAGCGACAACTCGACGAGCGCGAAACGCCGCATCCCAAGGTCGACCGCGGCGAGTTCGGCGCGCGGCTGCGCGACTGGCGCAAGAATCGCGCTGGCAGCGATCCCTTCCGGCGCCTCTTCGGCGGCGGCGGCGAAGGCGATCCGAATAACACGCTGCAGCAGATCATGAAGCAGGCGCCCGAGGGAAAGGTCAATCCTAATCAAATCCCAGTGGACGATCCCGCCGAGATGGCCAAGCAAATCAAAGGGGTCGCTCAATACCTCGGCGCCGCCCTATCAACATGCCGCATCGCTTTGCCATCTGTCTCGGTTTCGCCAGCTCCTACGAACGGTACATGAGCAACAACAGCAAAATCTCCGACACCGAGTACCAGTTCGGCAACAATCACGCCATTGTGCCGACCTTCCAGCTGGCCTCCTACATTCGGGAAATGGGTTACCCCGCCACCGCGCACCATCATGGCCGGTCCTCCGTCAATCCCATACCGTTAGCCATCAGCGCCGGACTGGGCGAGCTTGGGCGCCATGGGATGCTGATTCATGAAAAGTACGGTTCGCGTCTGCATTTGACGGTGGTTACTTGCGATATACCGCTGTCGGTGGACCAACCCGTGGACATCGGCGTCGAAGAGTTTTGCAAATACTGCAAGAAGTGCGCGCGCACTTGTCCGTCGCACAGCATCCCGTTTGGCGACAAGACCGTGGTCAATGGCGTGGAGAAATATGCGATTAATGTCGAGAGCTGCTATAAATACAAGCTCGCCGGCCGCGGGGAATGGACCAATTGCGTCGTCTGCGTGTCTTCTTGCTGTTACAACAAAGCCGACACTTGGTATCATGATTTGGCGATGTGGTCGGTAAAAACAACCCCGGCCAAACTGCGCGTTCTGGTCGTCAAGCCGTTACTCTGGATCGACGATCTCATTTGGGGCAAGCGGCCGTGGAAACGCATGAAGTGGTTAGGCTACGACAACGCCCCCAAGACTATGAGTTGTAACATTCCCGGCTGCAATGCCAAACACACCAACCTGCAGGATAAGCGGCTGCATGCCACCAAAACTGTGCAGGGCGATGCGGTTTGACAGTTCCACGAGGGTTTCTAGTTTCGGCTCTCGATTCTCGGTTCAACTCGGAATTGGAGACTCGAAACCCGAAGCAGCGATTGTATGGTTTTTCAACTTCTGATCAACTGGGGAAATTACTAACGGGAGCAATCAAAACAATGACCTATGTCATCACGGCACCGTGCATCGGCGTCAAGGACAAAGCCTGCATCGACGTTTGTCCGATGGATTGCATTCACGGCACCGATAAGGACGAGATGCTTTACATCGATCCTGACGAGTGCATCGACTGCGACGGTTGCGTACCGGTGTGCCCGGTACAAGCCATCTTTCCCGCGGATAAAGTCCCGGAGCAGTGGAAAGAGTATACCCAGATCAACGCCGACTACTTCATCGGTAAGAAATAGCTACGGCGCTGGCCCGGATTATTCATGCTACGAGGAAACCTGACGACCCTCTGTCGATCGAGGTGTGATCCTGGAGGAACGAAGGCACCGGCGCGAATGTTTCATTTTGGGTTCCGCGCTCGGCACGATGTTTGACCTTTTCGCTGCTGATCTCATAAGCAACTCGCCGCGCTTGCAGCTTCAAGGCACCACTGCTTTGCCTTCGTTACGCAACGGTTGCACCTCGATCGCTGTTTTACCGCGAATAATCCTGGCTAGCTGACTCGCGCACGAGGTGGCTCATGAAAAACGGCTTCAAGATCATCGATTCCGACATGCATATCATGGAGCCGTTGGATCTTTGGGAAAAGTACATCGACCCGCGCTACAAAGAGCGCGCTCCTCGTCCGCTGCGCGTGCCGACGCGCGGCGATTTAAATCTACTCATGGTCGACGGCAAGGAGCCGCGCCAGAACAGTCCGACCTTGGCGCATGACGTGCGCATGATCAGCGGCAAGCGCAACAGCACCCGCGGTGATGTGATAGATTTCGCGCGCAAACAAAACTTCAACGCCAAGTCGCAGCTTGAAGCGATGGACATCGAGGGCATCGACGTCGCCGTGCTGTTTCCAACGGCGTGCCTGCACATCATGACCATGCCCGACATGGACCCGCTGCTCGCCGAAGCGATCTGCCGCGCATACAACGACTGGCTCCATGACTTTTGCCAGGAAAATCCCAAGCGGCTTTACGGCGCCGCGTTGCTGCCGCCGCACGATGTTTCGCTCGCCGTGCGCGAAGCGAAACGCGCCCGCGAGAAGCTCGGCTTCGTCAGCGCGTTTCTGCGCGCCACGCCGCTCCCTGGACAAACTTGGTTCAGCGTCTACTGGGAACCGCTGTGGGCTCAACTGGAAGAGACGGGCATGACCGTCGGTTTTCACGAATGCACTAACTCCGGCCACTACCCCCATCTCGAACGCTTCGGCATGGGCAACCGTTTGCTGCGTCATATCTGCACTCATGTCACCGGGCAGATGGTGACTATGGTCGACATGATTGTCGGCGGCGTGCTTGAAAGATTTCCCCAGCTCAAAGTCGGATTTCTGGAATGCAACTGCGGCTGGGCGCCGTCCTGGCTGCAACGCATGGATCGCCACTGGAGCCAGCTCGGCAAAAACGACGCGCCGCTCCTTACGATGAAACCGAGCGAATATTTCAAACGCCAGTGCGTGATCGGCTGCGAAGGCGACGAAGCCGATGTCGGCTTCGTCGTCCAACAGATTGGTGCTGACAATTTAGTTTTCTCTAGCGACTATCCGCACAGCGACTCGGACTTTCCCAAGGCCACTCAGGAATTCATGCATCAGGAAATGCCAACCGACAGCCGCAGAAAAATTCTCTGGGACAACTGCGCGAAGTTTTACGGCATTGAAGGCTGACGCCTTCGTTTCAAAGTTCAAGGTTCAATGTTCAAGGTCGAAGCGCTCCGATTGAACTCTTGAACCTTTGAATCCTTGAACGAGTTATTTTTGCCGCTCTTTCTCCACCGCGCGCAGATAACTCATGTCGAGAAAACTCTGCGCCGGCGGCGCCTCTTTGATCTTGCCGTCTTCCTTGAGCACATCGATAATCGATTGGATCGAGCTAACGGAAACCAACGGGTAATCCGGATATACTCCTAACAGCGTTTGGTAGCGCCTGGCCAAGATCGCATGATCATGCTCGCGATAAATCTTGCCGAGCAGTTCGATGGTTCGTTTCGAATCCGTTTTGATGAATCGAATGGTATCCACGACGCCGCGCAACAACCGCATGACGGTATCGCGGTTCGCCCGCGCAAAGGATTCGGTTGCCATGATGCCTGAACCCATGAAATCGATGTCTTCGGTCTCGGCGAGCAGCCGCAGCCCATGCTGGTCCAGGAAATGTTTGTCGAAGCTGCTCAGCACCACGGCGTGGACGGCGCCGGAAGTCACCGCCGCGATGCGCGCCGGCACATCGCCGACTTGAATGAAGCTCACTTCCTTGTTGGGCCGCAAATTGAGCTTTCGCAGGCCAAGCCGCATACCGTAGTCGGCGGTGGTGCCGAAAACTCCGATGCCGACTTTCTTGCCGATTAGATCTTGCGGCGACTTGATCGAAGGATGGGCCGCAATCATCTGGCCCAGGCGATTGAGCCCAGCGATGGTAATCAGGTCGGCACCGGAAATCCGTGCGAGAACGGTCTGCGGTCCGCCGGTAAAACCAAACTGGGCGATATAAAGCGGCTCCACGGTGAGACCATGACGGCTGAACATGCCCGCTTGCACGCCGAGGGGGAAAACGACCTGGCTCAGACTCGGCGTGCCGTAGGCGGCGCGAATTTTTGTTTGCGCGTCACTAACGCCTTCAGAGAGTACAACGAGCAGAAAAACCACGAGGCTAATTACTCTGATCATTATCATTCCTCGAGCCGCGAAGGGTGCGCTTTGCGCATCGCTTGCCTAATTCACTCCATACAGCCGCGCGCAGTTATCCCATAGAATTTTTCGCTTCGACTGCTCGGAGATGGGAATCGACAGAAATTCATCCAACG
>JAERMN010000217.1 GCA_016844625.1 Deltaproteobacteria bacterium | reverse complement strand
CTCCAGACGCAAGACTCTTGGAATCTCCCGCCTTGTTTATACGCCTCACCAACAACACGCCGATGAAGAATAATACCGTCGATCCCAGCGAGCCGACGACGAAAACGCTGGCAATACCGCTCGCATGGGCGATAACCCCACCGATGGTCGGGCCGAGAATGTTGCCGAGATCGCCGGCGGCATTGTAGACGCCGGATGCGAGGCCGCGCCGAACCTTCGATTCCGGCACGTCTTGCACCAGCCCCACCGCGTTAGCGACGATGACAATCGCGCGGATGAAGCCCGATGCAACGTAGACGATGATGAT
This sequence comes from Deltaproteobacteria bacterium, assembly GCA_016844625.1. Lineage (GTDB taxonomy): Bacteria > Desulfobacterota > Binatia > UBA9968 > UBA9968 > DP-20. The sequence continues at coordinate 5,719 of JAERMN010000217.1, read as the reverse complement.
CGTGCTAAAACTCGTGCACAGTGGCACCAGCATCAAGATCAACGATTGCAGCGGCAAGCCAAAATACGACAGACCTTTATGTCCCACTTTATTGACTACGTGACCGCTGATCGGCCGCGTCACCGCGTTACAGCCCGCATACGCCGCGCGGATAATGCCGATTTGCGTCAAACTCAGGCCCACGGCCAAGCCGTAGAGCGAAATAAACACGCCGCCCATTTGGTGCAGCAGGTTCAAAAATAAAGCGACCAGCACTACCGTTGCCAATTCCAGCTCAAGCAATGCTTTAAGGGACTCCTTTGAAGTCAGCTTGGCGCTTTCTTGCGCTTTCCTCTTGTCGTCATTAGCTCCCTGCGGGCCATGCAAGCCCCACAACAAACCGACGGAAACCAGCGATAGCAACGCGCCCAGTTGAAAAGTCCAGCTATAGCCCCAATGATCGGCGCTTAGACCGCCGAAAAAATTTCCCGTCGAGTAGCCGAGCGCCAAACTGCCGACGTAATAGCCCATGGCGTGGTTGCGGTTTTCATCCGGCGCCAGCGAGTCGACATACAATGCCATGTAGAGCGTGGTCACCGCGCTGTAGGCGAAACCGTTGAGGCAATGAACTATGGCAAAGGACCAGCTATTAACCGCGAAGCTATAGAAAAAATTGGTCAATCCCATGGCCAACACACCCAGCGAAATCAGCATGCGAGCGCGAGCGCGATTGTAGAGCATGCCGACCGGCAAGCGCGCCGCAAGCGCGAAGATCGGCCCGAGCGAGATTAACGTCCCGATCAGCGCCACCGGGATCAGCATATGATCGAGAAACGGCGGGATCAGTGTCGCTGCCGAGTTACTTTGGATCGCCACCGCTATGATCGGCACCAAAAGCTTTAGCGTGCTGATTTTCATATCTTTTCACTTATTCTCTAAAAATTTGCCGTCTTCAACTGAATGGGCGAAAAGATTTCTCCCGGAGTTTACCCTGAGCTTGACGAAGGGGTCGAAATGACATTCGAGAGTGGCTTGATAGGTGTCATCTCGAACGAAGTGAGCGATCTATCGTCATAGCAATCATCGTAAGTAACCGCACAGCCAATCGCTAAGCGACGTTAGACATTCGCCGCCCCATCAGGTAATGAATTCGGCGAAGGAGATTTTTGCAATGGAGCTTATCCGCTCGTGGATGTTCGTGCCGGGGCACCGGCAAAAGATGATCGATAAAGCGTTCGGCCTAAACGCCGACGCGATCATGTTGGATATTGAAGACGGCGTCGCACCCAATGAAAAAGACGCGGCGCGGAAAAACATCGCCGACTCCTTGGGCCGTGACAAAACGCCTGGATCGCCGGCGCGTTATGTGCGCATCAATTCGATCGGCCACCAACGTATGGACGCCGATCTCGAAGCGGTGGTTCGGCCCGGCCTCGAAGGCTTGGTTTGCCCCAAAGTCGACACCGTCGACGAGGTGCGCACCGTGGACGCGATCCTCAACGAACGGGAACCTAAGCAACACATGGCGAAAGGAACCGTTAGATTATTAATCGCCATCGAAAGCCCCAAGGGCTTATTCAACGCGCCGGCAATCGCCGCGGCTTCATCGCGCATCGTCGGCATCATCTTTGGCGCCGAGGACTTCGGCCGTGAGATCGGCCTGCCCACGGTGCGTGAGGGCGAAGCACGCGACTTGATCTATGCGCGCTCGGCCATCGTCGTCGCTGCGGCCGCCGCCCATGTGCAAGCGGTGGACGGCGTCTGGGTCGATCTCAACGACAGCGCCGGTTTGCTCGGCTTCGCCAAACAGTCGCGCCAGCTCGGCTTCTCCGCCATGTCGTGCATCCATCCGTCCCAAGTGGACCCGATCAACACCGTCTTCAGTCCGACCCGCAATGAAATCGACTACTGTCAAAAGGTGCTGCAAGCGTTCGAAGAGGCCAACGCGCGCGGCGACGGGTCCATCGCTCTGGGCGGCCAACTCATCGACCGGCCCATCGTCGAACGCGCCCGGCGCACCATCGACATGGCGAAGTCGCTGGGCATGATCGAATAAATATCTCCCACTTCGGTCATTAGGAAGTGACAACGATGAAAAACAGGTTTGCGTTAGTGCTCGCGTTCATATGGTGTGTGACCACCGCGGCGTCCGCGCCGGATGAAATGCGGCCGGTCAAAATCGCCGACAATGTTTACATGTTGCAACATTCTCGGGGATCGGGAAATTCCACAGTGGTGTTCACTAACGATGGCGTCGTGGTCTTTGACTGTCACGTCGACAACTCCGACCAGACGCTCGCGTTTATCCGTAAGCAGACCGACAAGAAAATTACATACCTAATCACCTCTCACAGCGCCGGCGATCACGCTACCGGATCGTGGCACTTCCGCGAGGACAAACCGATCTGGATCGCGACCAAAAACCAGGTTCACGATCTCCAGATGCAAGAGCTGAAGGCGTTTAACGAACGCAAAAACTCCGCCGACCCGCGCTACGCCACCTACAAAGGCAAGGAACTCGGCCACCCGGACATCGGCATCGACGGGCCAATGACGCTTTATTTTGGCGGCTTGACGTTTCAGATTACACCCGAGGGCCGCGGCCATAGTACCGGCGATCTGACGGTCTATATTCCCCAAAAGCGCGTGTTCTTGATGGGCGACCTGCTCGACACCGAGATTCATCCCGGCCAAGGCGAGTCAGGGGGAATTTTTTTCTCGAACGTGAAAGGCTGGATTCAAATCCTCGATAACATCATGGCGCGCCACCTCCCCGTCGAGACCTATATCCCGGGCCATGGTCCGGCCCATATCGGCCGAGGTGTGAAGGATTTGGCAGAACAGAAGAGCTACTTTGTGGTCATGCGCGATGAAGTAGCCAAGATGATCGCCGGCGGCAAAACTCTGGAGCAAATTGAAAAGGAATTCAAAGTGCCCCAAGAGTTCGCCCACTACACCCGTCCCGAGCGTCTGCGCTTGTTATACAAACTTTTCTACAACCAGCTCATGGAAACCGGTTATTAGCCGCTATGGTTGACCAAAGGAGACTATCAATGAAACTCATCGTTGGAGCATTTCTCATCGGCTTAAGCATGGCGGGCACCGCCTGGGCGCAAAGCAAGATGACCACCGAGCAATTGGCTGCGTACAACAAACCGGACCGCGAGAAAGTTCTTTACGCCGGGGCCAAAGCGGAAGGCAAAGTCACTTGGTACACGTCGTTGGCCGGCGAATCCTATAAAAAGCTCGCCGCCGCATTCGAGGCCAGATATGCTGGAGTCGCCGTCGAATCGTACCGCGCCACGCGCCAGGAAATGAGCGCGCGCATCTTGGCCGAGTCGCAGGCGCAGCGCTATATCGCCGACACCATGGAGACCACGATCCCGCTCTTGAAGCTCTTGAAAGACCTCAACTTGCTCGTGGCATATTATTTTCCGACGCAAGCCAAATATCCCGATCATGTCAAAGAGAAGGCGCCTAAAGGTTTAGTTTTCTGGGCCATCGACCGCGAGTCCCATATCGGTCTCGCCTACAACAAGAACATGATTCCGGCCAAAATCGCGCCGCGAAATTATGAAGGGCTATTGCGGCCGGAGCTAAAAGATAAAATCGCTTTCGCCGGCAGCGATACCGGCGTCACCGTCACCGGCGCCATGCTCAAGTTCAAAGGCGAGGAGTATGTCAGAAAACTCAAATCGTTAAGCCCCGCCGTGCACAATGTCTCTGGCCGCGCGTTGCTCGACATGGTGATATCTGGAGAAGTTGGCGTCTCGCCCACCACTTTTCGCAATCACGTCGCGGTCTCTCTCAAAGCCGGCGCGCCAATCGAATGGACTCCCATGGACGTAGTGCCGTCCAACTCCGGCTCCACTGCGGTGTTAGTCAAGGCGCCGCACCCGCACGCGGCGTTGCTGCTGGCCGACTTCATCCTCGGCCCGGGGGGTCAGACAGTTCTCGAGGAATATGAGTACGGCAACCCGACTAAAGAATACGGCTTCAAACGCTGGTATCCGGAGCAAGGCCTAACCACCGAGCAGATCGACAAGCTCGAAGAGAAGTGGCGCCTTACCATGCGCGATCTGACGCGAAGGGCCTTTTAACGATTCCAGAACTGTTTACACTTTTACAAACCGCGTAGATTCAGCCCTACTCCCCGTCCGTCATTCCCGTGACAACGGGAATCCAGGGATCGGCCGGGTCATGACCCGGCCCCTACGGTAGACAACCTGGATGCCGGCCTGCGCCGGCATGACAGATATTTCCGTCGCACTCTGGTTTTTGTCTGGCCTGCCGGATATATCGTTGAGTAAAAATCACCTGTCAGCGCGAGGTCATCATGAACACCGGTTCATATGTCGACGGCAAATGGTTTCATCCGAAGTCCAATCGTTTGGTGCGTAATCTCAACCCGGCCGATCCCGATGAAGTGATCGCCGAGTTTCCCGCCGCGACCGCCGAGGATGTTGGGCGCGCGATCGACGCGGCGCAGGCGGCATTTCGTAGTTGGAAAAAAACTCCCGGGCCCGAGCGCGGCCGGGTGCTGTGGCGCGCCGCTGACATCGCGCGCCAACGCGCCGACGAGATCGCCCGCACGCTCACCCGCGAAGAAGGAAAAATTCTCAAGGAAGCCAAAGGCGAAGTGATGAAAGGCGTCTCGCTGTTGGAATTCTACGCTGGCGAGGGCTTTCGTATGCACGGCATGACCCTGCCCTCCGAAGCGCGCGACACGTTTACGTACACGATTCGCCGACCGCTCGGCGTCGTCGGCCTGATCGCGCCGTGGAATTTTCCCTGGGCGATCCCGGTTTGGAAAACCGCTCCTGCGCTGGTAGCGGGCAACTGTGTGATTTTCAAACCCGCTGAACTGACGCCGGCCACCGCAACTCTTCTGACGGAGATTTACATAGAAGCCGGATTGCCTCCCGGCGTGTTCAACATGTTGGTCGGCTCCGGCGCGGTGGTCGGCGAGGCCATGGTCCACTCGCCGGTGCTGCGCGCGATCTCGTTCACCGGATCCAACGAAGTCGGCGGCGCGCTCTACGCTAAGGCGGCCCAGCGCGGCGCAAAAGTGACCTGCGAGATGGGCGGCAAGAATGCGGTCATCGTCATGGCTGACGCCGATCTCGACAAGGCGGCCATCGCCATCCACGGCGGCGCCTTCGGCTCCACCGGCCAGCGCTGCACGGCGACTTCGCGCGTCATCGCGGCGCCCGCTGTAAAAGATGCGTTGGTCGACCGGCTAGTGGAAGCTGCGAAAAAAATCAAAGTCGGTCCAGGATTGGACGAGTCGGTCGATATGGGCCCGGCTGTCGATAACAAACAATGGCAAACCGATCTCGATTACATCGCCATCGGGCAGCAAGAAGGCGCGCGCCTGCTGCTCGGCGGCAAGCCGCCGCAACAGCTCGGCAAAGGCTATTTCCTCGAGCCGACGATTTTTGACAACGTGGCGCCGACGATGCGTATCTTCAAAGAAGAAATCTTCGGTCCCGTGCTGTCGGTCACCACGGCGAACAATCTCGACGAGGCGCTCAGCTACGCCAACGGCGTCGAATATGGCCTAACGACGTCGATCTTTACGGAAAACATCGACACGATCATGAACTTCGTCGAGGACGTGGAAACCGGCATGGTGCACGTCAACGAACCGACCATCGGCGGCGAAGCGCAACTTCCCTTCGGCGGCACCAAAGCGACCGGCGTCGGCGAACGGGAGATGGCGGTCGAAGGTCTGAACTTT
>JAERMN010000216.1 GCA_016844625.1 Deltaproteobacteria bacterium | reverse complement strand
CGTCGCTCAGATAGTAACCCTCGGAGGTCGGAGTGTTAACCTTACCCACTTGCTTCAAGCCCAGGCCCTCGATGTAAAATTGCGCCGTCGCCTCCGGGTCGCGGGTGCCGATCGCGATATGCCGTATACGTGCCATTGTCTACCTCCGTTTTCTAGGTTGTGGACGGATGTGAGTCCTTGCCTTTAATATTCAAACTCTGCTCAGCTTCCTCCGCGTATTCGTCGAGCACAGTGTCTGAAAGGTAGGCGAGGTGCTCTTGCGAAGCAAGCTCGCGACGACTGTCGTATGACAGACATGTGGGTGGGGGGTCAAGCGTGATAATTGATGGCGAAAGCCATTACTCGTATCTCAGCGCGTCGATCGGATCCAAACTCGCGGCTTTCTTGGCGGGATAGAAACCGAAGAAGATGCCGACGGCGCCGGAAAAGAGAAAGGCGATGGCAACGATCTCCGGCCTGACTAATGTCGGCCACTGGGCCCACTCTTTTAGAACTTCGGAGCTGCCGATGCCGAGCAGAATACCGATCAGCCCGCCGGTGGCGGCCATGACGACGGCTTCGACGAGAAACTGCAGCATGATGTCGCGGCTGCGCGCGCCGACCGCCATGCGGATACCGATCTCGCGGGTGCGCTCGGTAACCGAGACCAGCATGATGTTCATGATGCCGATGCCGCCGACCAAGAGCGAGATGCCGGCGACGCTGCCGAGTAGTATCGCCATCACCCGCGCCGTGCTCTGCGCCGCTTCGGCGATGTCGGACAAATTGCGCACGGTGAAATCGTCTTCCCGGCCTTCGGCGATGCGGTGGCGCTGGCGTAAGAGCAACGTGATTTGTTCCTGTGCTTCCTGCACGCGCTCGGCGTTGATCGCTCGAACGACGATGCTCTGCACGTAGGTGATGCGCATGAGCCGCTTTTGCATCGTCGTGTAGGGAATCATCACGGTGTCGTCTTGATCGGTTCCCTGGCCGGTCTGGCCTTTGGCCACCAAAGTGCCGACGATGCGAAACGGGATATTGCGGATGCGGATGACAGAATCAATGGGGTCGTCGTTGCCGAACAACTGACGCGCCACGGTCTGGCCGATGACGGCGACTTTGGCGGCGGAATCCATATCGCCTTCGTGTAAGAAACGTCCGGTCTCGATCTGCCAGTCGCGAATCTGCTGAAACTCCGGCGCCACACCCTGGCTTAGGCTGCCCCAATTCAAATTACCGGCGATCAGTTGTTCCTGGCGGCGCAGCACTGGTGAGGCATACGCGACGGAACGCAGTTCGCGCGCCATGGCGCGGGCGTCGGAGTCGACCAACGTGTTCACATTGCCGGTGCCGGCGCGCACACCGCCTTGAACGTTGCTGCCGGGCAAAATGATCAAGACATTGGTGCCCAAGCTCGCGATCTGCGAGCGAATCGTCGACTTGGCGCCTTCGCCGATGGCGACCATGGCAATCACCGCGCCGACGCCGATGATGATGCCGAGCATGGTGAGAAAGGCGCGGAGCTTATTTCTCGCCAGCGCCCGCAGTGCAATTCTCAAAGTCATTAACCACTGCATCTAAGGCTCCATCCGAGCGATCACCTGCTGATGGGGATGATCGGCGACTACCTGGCCGTCGCGAAAGACGATTTGCCGCTTGGCGTGCTCGGCGATATCCGCTTCATGAGTAACGATAATCACGGTAATACCCTGGTCTGAATTCAAACGTTGGAACAGCGCCATGATATCGTTGCTCGTAACGGTGTCGAGATTGCCGGTCGGCTCGTCGGCAAGAATCAGTGACGGCTTATTCACCAGGGCGCGCGCGATGGCGACCCGTTGCTGTTGTCCGCCGGAAAGGCGATTGGGCGTGTGATCATGCCGTTCAGCGAGCCCGACAAGCGACAAGACTTCCACCGCACGGGCGTGCCGGTCTTTGCTCGCATAGCCGTTGTACATCATCGGCAGCTCGACATTTTCCAGCGCGGTGGTGCGCGAGAGTAAATTGAATCCTTGAAAGACGAAGCCGATGCGCTTGTTGCGGATATGTGCCCACTCATCGGCGCTAAGCGAACCAACTTCCTCCCCTTCGAGCCAGTATTTGCCGCTGGTCGGCCGGTCGAGGCAGCCGAGAATATTCATGAAGGTCGACTTGCCGGAGCCCGACGAACCCATCACCGCGACGAACTCACCACGCTCGACGGTCAAATTAACGCCGCACAGGGCCGGTACCTCGACGTCGCCCATGCGATAGATTTTGTGCAAATTCTCGACGCGAATGAGTTCGCTCATCTGAGTCCAAAACCGCGCGGCTGTTGGGGCTGGAACGGATTGACCACGCCGCTCTGGGCCTGCGCGTTGGCACCACTCGACATGCCGATGATGACCGGATCGTTCTCATTGAGCGGTCCGGCGACGATCTCAGTCTTGGATCCGTCGGTGATGCCAATCTGGACGTCGACCGGCTGGGCTTTGCCGTCTTTCAGCATGTAAACTTTGACTTGACGCACGCTGCGTCCTTCGGCGCTGTTACCGCCGCCGCTCCCGGCGCGTCGGGTTTGCCTTTGACCGACCCGCGGCGCGGTTCTTCCCTGCTCCTGGCGCAACAACTCCTGCGCTTCGTTTTTATCCTCCGGCGGACGAAAACGTAGCGCAATATTGGGAATCGTCAGGGCGTCTTCTTTTTGCGCGACGAGAAACTGCACGTTGGCGGTCATACCGGGCTTAAGCAGCAACTCTTTGTTGTTGATGCGCACGACCGAATTGTAGGTCACAACGTTTTGAATGACTTGCGGCGCATTGCGCACTTGGTGCACCTTGCCGCGGAAGCGCCGCTGCGGATGAGCGTCGACAGTGAAGCTGACATCCTGTCCTTCCGAAATATTGCCGATATCCGCCTCGTCGACATTGGTATGCACTTCCATTTTGGTCAGGTCGTTGGCGATGGTAAACAAAGTCGGCGCCGACAGCGAGGCGGCCACAGTCTGGCCAACATCCACGCTGCGCGATATCACGATGCCATCGACTGGTGAGCGAATGGTCGTGTAACCGAGGTCTATCTGCGCTTGATTCATCGAAGCCTGGGCCTGGCCCACTTGCGCTTGGGCGACGTTCAACTGGGAGCGCGCCGAATCGTATGCGGTCTGCGCCGCATCTAACTCGCTCTGCGACACCAGCTCTCGCTGTTTTAGCTCTTGAGCGCGTTTTAACGTCCGCTCGGCATCTTCGACGCCCACCTTCGCCTTTGCCACGCTAGCTTGCGCGGCCAGCACACTGGCCCGGGTCTCCTCCACGCGGGCGGCAAAACGCGACTGATCCAATTGAGCGACAACCTGTCCTTTGGTTACCTTACTATTATAATCGACGTTGAGCTTGGCGATGGCACCGGACACTTGGCTGCCAACGAGGACCGTAGTCACAGCCTGCAATGTGCCGCTGGAAGAAACCACTTGGCGAATATTGGCCTTCTGCACCCGGGCGGTCAAATATGGCGGTTCTTTAGGCTCGTTGCCCATGCGCCAGTAGGCATATCCGGCGCCACCGGCGGCCAATAGCAAAACCAGTGTGATGATCGTTTTCTTAAACTTCATGACTCCTCGCAGAGCAGGCGAAAAACTTTCACGGCGAAATCGTTGGGCTCGCGCTTGGTCATGCGCCGGTAGGTGAGCCCCGTGGTGATCTCGGCGTTGGGTTCTTGGTCCTCGATCACCTGCTCCAGGGCGACGCGAAAGCGCGACACCGGCGTCGCGCTCGGCATCTCGTAATAGAGTTCGCGCACACTTCCCTTGAGATAATAATTCACGCCCTTATCGGAAATCATTAGCGTGACTTTCCCCGCCTGCCGCAGATTTTTCGAGGTCGAGCTGTCCTTCCACAGCGCCATGTCCAACGTGGAAGAATTCTTCGCCGCAATCTCATAATAAGAGAGCAGCGCCGGATGGGCCCAGCCGGACTCATCGATGGTAAAAATTGGAATAATCTTGCCCTCGTGCGAGTCGATCTCGGCACCGCTCAAGCGTTGCAGGAGCGCCGACGGCAAATCCTTGCCCAGTAGTTGTGACATGATGGCTCTAACTCCTTAGACGTTTGGCAATTTTAATCGATCTACGCCCCGAGCGGAAGCTCCTGGCGCTTGCCGAACCCCTGTTCGTTATCGATAAAAAAAAGCTTCTCGGGCACCACGCAATAGAACTTAACTTTTAGAAAGGCCTTATGAAACACCCCGCTCGATGGGTCGGTAAAGAGCTTGATCACGTCCGGGTACTTGATCGCGTATATCGCCATTGCCTTGGCCTTTTCTAAAACCCCATCAACCAGCGTCACTCGGCCTTCGAGCTGGATGCCTTTGATCGTGCGCCAGTCTTTATAGTCTTCTTGAATCGTCACCGCCACGCGCGCATTCGCCGCCAGATTCTGACAATGGCGCGACTCCGGCGCCGAGAAGAAATACAACCGCAAGTCATCACTGGCAAAAAAAACCGTGGCCGCCCAAGGTGAGTCGCCGGCAGAGGTCGCCAGCGTCATCGTATTATGGCCTTTTAAGTAATCGAGAATCTGCCGTTTGAGTGTGTCAGGCATAGGGACGCGGTTCATTCTGGAATGGATCTCGAACGCGAAACTCGAGACGCGAAACTCTTACAAGGCTTGCCGCACCAACGGTGCGCGTCGAAGCGCCGGCAGATTGGCGGCGCCGACACAGAGCATGCTGACTTTGAGCTCATGAATAATCGCACCGATAAATTCTACCACCTTGGCGGAAGACTCCAAAGCCGCCGCCAGGAGCGGCTGGCCGAAGGCGGCGATGTCGGCGCCCAGCGCTATCGACTTGGCTATGTCGACGCCGCTGCGGATGCCGCCCGAAGCGATGAGCTGAATCTTCGGCAACGCTTGACGCACGCTCACCAGCGCTTCTTCCGTCGGGATGCCCCAATCGGTAAAAGTGCGCTCCGCAGGTTTGCCGAGTTGCGCCGCCCGCTGCGCTTCCACCGCCGACCATGACGTGCCGCCGCGTCCAGCGACGTCGATCGCTTTTACCCCGGCGCGTTGAAGCCGCACTGCGGCATCGACCGAGATGCCGTTACCGACTTCTTTAGCCACCACGGGAACTTCGAGCTCGCGGCAGACCGCGGCGATTTTTTCCCCTAAGCCTTTGAAGTTGCGATTTCCTTCCGCCTGGACCGCCTCTTGTAACGCATTGAGATGAAGTATCAGCGCGTCGGCGCCGATCATCGCCACGGCGCGGCGGCATTGCACGATGCCGTAGCCGTAATTCAATTGCACCGCGCCGAGATTGCTGAGCAGGAGAATGTCGGGAGCTAGATCGCGCACTTGGAAGGAAGCGGCAGCCGCTGGCTCTTCAATCGCTACCCGCTGCGAGCCCACACCCATGGCAATTCCCAATTCTTGCGCCGCCGCGGCGAGATTGCGATTGACCTTGCGCGCCAGATCGAAGCCGCCGGTCATCGACGAAATCAAAATCGGTGCGTTTAGTTTCTTGCCGAGAAATGTCGCGCTGACGTCAATCTCGTCGAGATCGAGCTCAGGCAGCGCATTGTGAATGAAACGGTAGCGGTCGAGGCCGGTACTAAGCGAGCTCGTCACGCTCTCGGTGTCGAGGCAGAGTTCGAGATGCTCTTTTTTTCGCTGCTGAGTTTTAGTGAGGGGTTTTTTGACCCTGCGCGGCGGCATAACGATGGTCGAATCGGAATTGATTTCAGGTTTGCTGGTAGCGCAGGTTACCGAAACTGTTTACGTACGCGAAACGATTTCTTTGCACCATGATGGTTCCGGAAACTTAAATTCTTAAACTTCATGATCTTCGAATTACGATGGCCGAAACTTTTCGCGACGCGCGCAAATCTTGCGCTCGCCCCTACCCCACACATAGCAAGAATGACTCGCGCCAAGACGCAAAGGCGCCAAGTTCGGTAGGGAAAGGTAGACATGCTTACAAATGATCTTCACCATTTTTCTCCGAACTTTGCGGCCTTGGCGTCTTTGCGCGATATATTCCGAGTTTCGGTTGCGGCTCTGCCGCGCTGGGTTCTTCGTGGTGCAGACCCATCCACGGAAG
>JAERMN010000657.1 GCA_016844625.1 Deltaproteobacteria bacterium | reverse complement strand
ACACGGAATCCTGAAGTCCCAAAAAAAGGCCCGGCCTGAAGCACAGGCCGGGCCTTTGAGAAAACTTCGAAATGCGCTAACGCGCGGCTTTGACTTGGAACTCGACGCGGCGATTGACGGCGCGCGCCCAAGCCGTGTCTTGTCCGATTAAAGGTTTGCCTTCGCCGAGGCTGGTCGTCGACATGCGGCTACGGTCGATGCCGAGCCCGACCAATTCGTTCATCACGGTTTGGGCGCGGTCTAAGCTGAGCTTCTGATTGTAATCATCTGCGCCGCGGTTATCGGCGTGGCCTTCGATGACGACGGTCAAATCGTTTTTCTCCTTGAGCCGCTGCGCCGCGAGATAAACCTGGCCTTTGCCGAGATCGGTCAGGTAGGGCGAATCGAAGGCAAACGCCACGGCTGGAAAAACGACTTTTTCAACTTCGACGATCTTTTGAACCAGCACCTCTTTGACGACGATCTTTTCGACCGGCACCTCGACGATCTTGACGGTTTCCGGAGGCGGCACTGGCGCGGGCGCCGGCGGTTCAACGCGGACTTGCTTAGCGGGAACTCTCTTGGCTAGCGGATAATCGGCCATCGGGAGAGGCGCCGAGAGTACCGGCGGATGAGGCCGATGACCGAAGAAAGCTTCCTGTGGTTCGGTGCCGCTGACAATCAAGTGGAACGGACGGTAGATCAGCCATTCCGCCAACCAACCGATCGGATGGACTAAATAGGCGGCGATGCGCAGTGGATGCGATTGGCTATCGTCGTACTCGTCCGGATAGGCATACACGGATCGTGACGCTAGCGTTACAGTCAATAACGATCCAACCAGCAGGATTCTTGATGCTTTCATAAAAAGCCTTCCTTTGTGAACTTCTAGGAAGCGAGTTTAGGGGCTGCCAGGGCTTTTGTCAAATTTATCTTGCCTGACATCTCTTGTAACTAGGTAACTCATAGTCTATGAGAAGGAGCGATTCGCCCGGCGGAATTTAATGTCTCTCTCTGGGCTGGTTGAAATCCCTCGCCTTCAGGCGAAGTGAAAGTTTGTCATGCCGGCCCTTCGACATGGCTCAGGATAAACTCTGGCCGGCATCCAGGTGACGGACCGCGTCCGTCGTACCGTTGGAAAACGGTATCCAGGTGACGATAAAGCCGGAATGACGGGAAAAAGAGTCGACTTCCAGTCGACGAATTCACAACCCCTCGGCTTGGAACCGTGGGTCGATCCGTTTCATTCATTGATAATAAAGAAGCTCCAATGGCCGTGGTCGTCGAAAACAATGGCAGAGCGCTCTCGATCACCTGGGATCGCCCACCTTTGAACGTCTTGGATATCGCTTTGCTGCGTGAGTTGGATCAGGTGCTGATAAGCTGCGCCGCGGATTCGTCCGTCGATGTGGTGCTGCTGCAAGGCGCCGGAGAGCGGGCGTTTTCCGCTGGCGTCGATATCAGGGACCATACGAGCGAAAAAGTGCCGCAAATGCTCGACGTGATGCACGGCGTAATTCGCAAGCTGTTGGCGCTACCGCAAGCGACGATCGCCCTGGTGCGCGGCGCTTGTCTCGGCGGCGGTTGTGAAGTGGCGAGCTCCTGCGACTTCGTCGTCGCCGGGGAGGAAAGTACATTTGCCACGCCGGAAATTCTCGTCGGTTGTTACCCACCGGTGGCGCTGGCGCGTTTCTCGCAGTTAATCGGCTATCATAGAGCAGCCGAAATGATTCTCACCGGCCGGCGCTTCAGTGCGCGCGAAGCGCAGGCGATGGGGTTGATCAATCGAGTGTTTGCCGCCAACGAGCTTGATAGCGGCGTACAGGCGTTACTGGACGAGTTGCTCGGCAAGAGCGGCGCGGTGTTGCGCTTGACGTTGAAGGGGCTCCGCGAGTTGAAGAAGGCGTCAAGGCGTTTCTCGAAAAGCGCCCGGCAAAGTGGCTGCACCGCTAGATCTTATTTGTTGTTGACCACGCTGATTTCAGCGTGGAACCATTAAATGGGGTTTCCAAAGGGAGCGAGCATCCCCATTGGTCTATCTTACTTGGGCCGGGGTCAATACCCCGGCCGCGAAGTGGCTTCGTTTATTTGGTCCGCTTTTCAGAGCGATATCGCTAGATCCTCGCTTTCATCGCCTGATCCATTTCCAAACGAACTTTCGTATGTTACTTTTTTGCTGGCATGGCTGACTTCGAGGTCAAGATCGCGACGACGCCGGGTGAGATCGAGGAGGCGCAGCGACTCAGGTTCCAGGTTTTCAATCTCGAACTCAATAAAGGTTTGCAGAGTAGCTATGCGCGCGGCCTCGACGTCGATGAGTTCGATGCGGTTTGCGATCATTTAATCGTCCGCGATCTTAAAAGCGGCGATGTCGTCGGCACCTACCGCTTGCTACGCGGCGCAGAGGCGCGCCGGCATAGCGGTTTCTACTCGGAAAAAGAATTCGATTTATCGCGGATCAAAACGCTCGACGGCGAGCTGCTCGAACTGGGCCGCTCCTGCGCGCGCAAGGATTTTCGCGACCGCGCGCTGATCCCGCTCATGTGGGAAGCGATCGCCGAGCAGGTGCGCAAACATCAGGTGCGCTATTTGTTCGGTTGCGGCAGTCTGTACAGCACCGATGTCGGCGCGGTAAGCGCGATTTTCTCTCTGTTAAAAAACAAATTCTATGGGCCGGAAACGCAGCGGGTTTTTCCCGTCGACCGTTGCCGTTTCGACGGCTTGCTCGAGCAAGGCGACAGCGCCGATGAGCCGGCGCTGTTTCAAAAACTGCCGGGCTTGATCAAAGGTTACCTGCGCATCGGCGCTCTGGTCGGCGGTCCGCCGGCGCTGGATCGCGAGTTCGGCACGGCGGATTTTTTCTTAATCTTAGACTTCTCCACGCTGAAGGGCGAATACTTGAAACGTCTCGGCTTGGCTGACGTGAAGGGTAGCGATGCGCCTGCTTAAGTTAACCGCTTATTTATCGCTTTGGGCTTTTTTCTTCGGCTTGGTGGCAACGGTGCACCTGTGGACCTCCGTCCTTGGCCTGCCCAACCGTTGGAAGATCATCAGCCGGTTAAACCGGAACTTCACTTTGCTCATGCGCGTGATTCTCAATATTAAAGTCACGGTGGAGGGCGACGAAGGACAACTGGAACGGGGCGGCTACGTCATCATCGCCAACCACATGAGCTACGTCGATGGCATCGTTCTCGGCAGTATTTTTCCAATTGTCTTTGTTTCAAAAAAAGAAGTGCGCCGCTGGCCCATTGTCGGCCTGTGGAACATTCTCTGCGGAACGATTTTTATCGACCGCCAGCATAAGGGACAGGTCGGTCTGCTGGTGCAGGAGATGGCGCGCAAATTGCTGCATGAAGCTAATATTCTGTTATTTCCCGAGGGCACCTCGACCAATGGCGAACGGATGCTGCCGTTTCAAACCGTGCCGCTGGCGGCGCCGCTGCGCAGCCGCTCGGTCATCGTGCCGACGACCGTCGCGTACAAGTCTATAGATGACGCACCGGTCAGCCCGGCCAATCGCGATTTAATTTATTGGTACGGCGACATGGATTTCATGTCGCATTTCTGGAAACTATTGGCACTGCGCAGCATCGATGTGCTAGTGACGATCCAACCCAAGGTTGAATGTTTTCGCTACCCGGATAATTCGATGGGCCGAAAAAAACTGGCCGAGGACTGCTACGATCGAGTCCTCGGCCGGGTGACGGAAACTAGTTTGGATCAGG
>JAERMN010000215.1 GCA_016844625.1 Deltaproteobacteria bacterium | reverse complement strand
CGCTTAGCAACGCACCACAGCAACTCGGAGCGCGGCTATTTTACACCGTAGGCGCTGTAAAGCTGGTCGATGAAGCCGCTTTGATCGAGTTCCTGAATAGGTTTTGCGTCAATTAGGCTCTCGGCTTTAACATCGCCCACTGCGGGATTGCGGAGTTTCATCAGACGCTGCACGTTGTTAAGACCTTCCAAGGATGGATAAGGTTTTCGGTCCGTCGCGCGCAGCAGATCTTGGTAGCCTTGCTCGGCAAGCGCTGGGTTGGATACCTTTAGGCGCCGCACGATGGTTTCGATCACCGCGGGTTTCATGCGCGGGCTCAATGCGTACGCCACTCCTTCCAACCACGCCTTCAAGGCGTTTCTCGCCCCATCCGGTTGCTGGATCAGGTAACTCGCGCGCACGACAATCCCGTTGCTGACGAACGGAATGCTGGTTTTCGAGAGCTCTACCAGGGTCGGAAATCCGCGCTGCTTTAAATCGTTGCTGAAAGCGCTATCGACGACGGTGGCGTCTATGGTTCCCTTCGCCAACGCTTGGCTGAGCATCGTTTGATCACCGGCAGCGACGACCTGGATGTCGTCTCGACGAGAATCAAGTCCCAGGTGTTCCAGTCCGAGCATCGCCGCCATCCAGATGGTCCCGCCGATCACCTGTACACCGATACGTTTGCCGCGCAGATCTTTGGGATTCTTGATGTTGGGTCTGACTACCAGGTCGAAGGGGATACGGCTGGTGAACGTGCCGATGACGCGCAAGTCCAAACCGCCGGCCGCGGCGCCTAGAGCCGCAGTGCCGCCGCTGTTCGCGAAATGAACTTGTCCGGTCGCCATGCTGGCGATCATAACGGGAGAGCCGGGCATGTAGACCTGCTGAACGTTCACGCCGTACTTGGCAAAGAACCCTTTTTCTTGCGCGATCCAAAGCGGGCTAACCCGCGCGCTGATATTAGCGTAACCGATGACTACTTCTGAAGCCGCGATGAGGAGTCCTGGTGTCAGGACAACGCTAAGTATAAACGTTACTGCGAGTTTGAATTTTCTCATCATAAGCGATGCTCCATGGGATATTACCCAGCCTGGCGGCAGGCAAGAATCCTAGTCAGCTTTTATGGCTGAGCTTTAGTTCTTTATCCGGTCGATTGATTTTGATGATGTGTCATCCGACTCGCTGAGATTGATAAGCCGTTGGTCATCCTTATTACCACACCTTCACGATAGGTGACATGGGCTGATTGTTGAGGGGTGGAACAATTTGAACCGGTGCAAGCTTTCTGTCATCTGTCGCTGCTGGCCGAACGAGAAGAAAGATCAGGGGCCAATCTTTGTTTTTGATTTTATCAGAGATTGAAAACGGCTATGCGCCATAGCGAAGGATTTGAACCTTTCGCTGGTCTATCGGTAAGTCACCGGAGTTCGATGATGACGCCTTCATCGCCGCGCAATTGGAGATTGTCGCCGAGTTGCTCTTGGTGCCGATCGAGATGCGTTGAAAGCAATACCTCGGCCTGTGCTTCGAGCATGCTCAAGTCAAAGCCGCAGGCGTGCGCAGCGAAGTTAAGCACGATCAAAAGGCGGCGATCGCCTGCCTTGCGCATGTAGGCCATGACGTTATCGCTGACCGGGAGTGCGGCGAATGCGCCGACGGACAGCGCGGGCTCGGCGCGGCGCAGCTCGATGAGCCGATGATAGAGGGAGAGAATCGAGTTGGGCTGATCGCGCAGTACCGCGACATTGTTGGCTGTAAAATCATCGGCGAGTGGCAGCCAGGGTAAGCCGGTCGTGAAGCCGGCACCATCGCCGCCGGTCCATTGCATCGGCGTGCGCACCGGGTCGCGGCCGAGGCCCAGGCCGGGAACGTTCTTCTCGAAGGGATCGCGCACTTGATCCGGTGCAATCGGCACATCGTGCATGCCGATCTCATCGCCATAGTACATCGTCGGCGTGCCGCGCAAAGTCAGCAGCAGCATCGCCGCCACGCGTGCCTGGGCCGCGCCAATCCGGGTGGCGATACGCGGCTTGTCGTGATTGCCGAGCACCCAGTTCGGCCAGGCATACGACGGCAGCAACGCTTCATAGCGCTCGACCACGGTGGCAACTCCTTTGGCATCCCATGGCAAGCGGAGCAGTTGGAAATTGAACGGCAGGTGCGCGCCCTCGCCGCTCGCGCCGTAATAGGCCATCAGCCGCTCCAACGGGAGATAAATCTCACCTACCAACATGCGATCGTCATACTCGTCGACCACCGCGCGCATCAGGGCGACGATTTCATGAACCTCCGGCAGATCCACCGAATGGGTCGTGAGCAGCTCGCGATAGGGCGACATGCCCGGGCGAAAATCCGGGTTGGGCGGATTATCACGGTACTGCCTGTCCTTGGCGAGGTGGTGCATAACGTCGACGCGAAAGCCATCGACGCCGCGATTGAGCCAAAAGCGTAGCACGTCGAGCATCGCTTGCTGCACTGCGACATTGCGCCAGTTGAGATCGGGCTGCTCTTTGAGGAAAGCGTGATAAAAATATTGCCCGGTGGCTTTGTCCCATGTCCAGGCCGCACCACCGAAGTTCGACCGCCAGTTATTCGGCGGCCCGCCATCCGGTGCGGCATCACGCCAGATATACCAGTCGCGTTTCGCGCTGGAGCGCGACGATTTCGCTTCGATGAACCAGGGATGACGATCCGAAGTATGATTGGGAACGTAGTCCAGCAACAGTTTCATGCCGCGCGCGTGCACGTCCGCGAGCAAGGTATCGAAGTCTAACAGCGAGCCGAAAATCGCATCGATGTCGGTGTAGTCGCTGACGTCATAGCCGAAGTCCGCCATGGGCGACGGATAGATCGGTGAAATCCACACCGCGTCCACGCCGAGCCATTGCAAGTAGTCGAGCTTTTGACGAATCCCGGCCAGATCGCCGATGCCGTCACCGCTGCTGTCTAGAAACGAGCGCGGATAGATTTGGTAAACGATGCCGCTCTCCCACCAGCGAAATGTCTGTGCGTTGGGGTTCATTTAAGCTTGGCGGTCACTCAGGAGATGGACGAGATGGTGTGGTTTTGCTTATGCCATTTGAGGGGCGAACTTCGTGTCGCGCTTTGTTTATTGCCGGAGATCCGCTCAAAAAAACCACTCTCATCTAATCGTCACTGGCGGTATTTCCGGCTCATCTCGGCTGGTCCCGTTTGGGCAGGATGGATCGTTTCAGATCATGGTCCGATGTCGCATGGAGTGGTGACTTTACTTTTTTCCATGTTCTCTCAACAACTGCTGCACCTTATCCCGCGCTTCTCTTCTGCCAGAAACGGTCCAGCTCCATTCCGTATCGTCCAAATATTTGACACCGGCGCGTGGAACTGCTCCGCGCCCTAGAAACGATTCATCTACATCCGTGCGCAGCGTGGCGGCCCCGTAGCCTCGCGAGTAAATTTCAAGGCCCTCTTTGGATGCGATCCAATTGGCAAACACGCGCGCCGCATTCGGGTGCGGAGCCTTATTGGCAAGTGTGAGGAGCCACGGAGAGCCGTTCACTCGGGGGGTTATGTCCGCCGTCTCAAACACCTCCACAAGTTTGAATCCCTCTTGGCGCAGCGGTTTGACGTCGTCTTCGCGACAGTTCAAACAGATCGGATAGGTGCCCCGCGCCAGCCAGTCCGTGTACTGGCGCCTTTCACGAGAAAAGACAGGCTGCTGGTCGATATACAGCCGTTTTACAAACTCTGCGCCGAGTTGCACAAATAGCATTGCTGCGTTGGCCGCTCCAGTTCCGGCTACCATGGGATCGTCGGTCGAGATTTTGCCGCGCCATTTAGGATGGAGCAGGTCCTTAGATGTCCGAACTTCCTCGGCTTTCACGTGATCGGCGTTATAGAAGAATAGGCCATTCACGGACTGAAAAACGCGCAGAACAAATTTTTCTTCCGGATCGATAAACCACAGCTTTCCTGATTTCCACTTAGAGGGATCAACCACCTCGGAAAGGGTCATCAGCGGCCGCAAGGGATCGATTAGCTTTTGCGGGTAAAGCGTGTTGACCGTGCTATCCACGCCCGTCATGAAGATATCTACGGAATAAATGCCGGCGGAGCGCTCGGTTTGAACTTTCGCGATGTACTGGCTTGCGCGCCCTGCGATGAATTCTACTTGAATCCCAAACCTGGAGGTAAATTTCGGAATGATCTCATTACGCATCACCGGGTCCGGCGATCCTGCGATGGCAACTCTGCTCTCTTTTTTTGCCGCTGCGAGCGTTTTGTTCCATTCCGTTTCCGATCCCTTCTGCTGAGCAAGCGCAGTTGTTGCCAGTAGTAAGGAAAGAAACATTGCTCTAAGCATAATAGGCATCCTTCAATCAATCGGCCGATATACGACCGGCTGCTCGTGGTGGGCCGAATTCCTTACGGCCATTGCGATTTTCTACGTTCAAGCAAAGCGCGTGTAAGTCCGTCAAGAGCGAAACTCCGAGCTCAAGATACTTTATCACATCAAAGTTACTTCCGTACGAGCGCTGAGAGCGCTCGACCACGAAGCATCATCAGCGCCAACTCGACGATTTCCAACCATGGTGCGACGTCGTCACACGAAAGCTCTCGGGCAAAATCTTTGTTGGGCTTAGATCAAGTGCTAAACAAGCCGTGTTGGGTGACCAATTCAATTAATGTTTGGGGTCATGCCTGAGGGGATCGACGGGTTCAGACACAACAATAGTGACAATCTTTCCTGAACCCTAAGCAGCAAACAGTGCAGATCTCATGGGAGAGGAAAATTGTCTATCAGTCATCGTCATAGGGCAGTATTGTGGGAGCCATCAGTGGCTCTGTCTCAGTCCTTCTTCATCGACACCCGCCCGTCCTTCTGAATGGTCCAAAAGGGATTGTAGGCGATCTCCCACGTATGTCCGTCCGGATCGGAAAAATATCCGGAGTATCCGCCCCAGAAGGCTTTTTGCGGTTCCTTCAGGATCGTCGCTCCGTGGCTTTTAAGACGAGCAAATATTTCATCGACTTCCAATTCGCTACGGACATTGTGCGCGAGTGAATAGCCACGGTAGGCTGGGACATGATCGATCATCAGCCCCATATCCTTCGCCAACTCGTCGTGCGGCCAAAGGGCGAAGACAATTCCGTTCAGATCGAAAAAGATAACCCCAGGTGGGCTTGCCTCTGCATTCCAACCGACGACGCCCTCGTAGAAAGCCACGGCACGCTGCAGATCAGCGACGCCGAGTGTGATTAAACTTATTCGTCGTTCCATTAATGTTTGTCGAGATGCTTAGGGTTGTGAATGACTATTGACTTGTTTCTCTTCGCACCTCAGCGTTCCGCTTGGTTCCACGGTGAGCGTGAAACTGCCGTAGCGCCTGTTTAAACGATCGACCGCGCCGGTGTCGACGCGCCGGGAAACAATCCGTGCTTGGTTAGGAACTCGATCATGAAGCGATCGAAGAGCCAAGGTTGCTCGATCTGACAGGCGTGGCCAGCGCCGGGTAAAACTTTCAACTCGCAGTTGGGGACGCGGGCTTGGAGCGCGAAGGAGTTTGGGTGACTGCCGTCTTCGCTGCCGGTAAGGATGATCATCGGGCAGGCGATGCGCTCGTGATGGCCTTCGGGATAGGGTTGGGCGAGCGCTCGGAACTGGTGGATGATTGTTTCCGCATCGGCATGTTCGTTGCGTTCGGTGAACATATTGGCGAAGAAATGCGCCAACGGTGTTACGCGAAACGCTGCGCTCATGTCTTCGAAGGTGTAGCGCCAGCGATAGGCGACGCCCTCGGCCGTGTAATTATCGATGCGCCGCTTGGTAAACTCTTTGGTCGGGTTGTAGCCGGTGCCACAGAGCACGAGTGCGGCGGTTTTGTCCGGGCGTTGGTGATACATGAATGGAGCGATGGACGAACCCACCGAGCAGCCGGCCAGAATCGCGTTCTCGCCGGGAGCCGCGTCGTCGATGGCTTCCCAACAGGCCTGGGCCATGTCGTCCATGGCCAGCCCGGCGTCCGCCTTTGGCGAGCGGCCGTAACCCGGAATGTCGATGGCGATGCAACGGTACCAAGTCGATAGATGCGCCATCTGAAATATCCAGCAGGA
>JAERMN010000214.1 GCA_016844625.1 Deltaproteobacteria bacterium | reverse complement strand
TTCTCTGCCCAGCCAAAAAAAGATTTTTTTACGCATGGCGATTTTTCTCCAGGTCATCCAGAGCCGATGCTATACCACACACGTTGGCGTATCAACGTGATTGCGCGGAATCGAATTGCTATTGAGTGCTGCAGGGACGAACCATGCTGGAGGAAAAGAGACTTACGACAAAATGCGCAACGATCACGTAGAACGACGAATCTAGGACGGGAGTTGTGTCCCCGCCGGCGTTTTTGTCCGCCGCGTGTTTTCGCGATTGTGCCGACGTTTCTCTGGAGAGAGCTTTTTTGCCGACGAGCGGATGACAATCTCTGCCGTGGAAACGATTACTTCCAGCCTTTTCGCCATATGGCGAAAATACTTCGTCGGAAGAAAGAGACCTCGTGAAGTGATTTTTATGCCGTCTTTCGTTTCCATGCGCGGACCGAAATAGGATTGGGCACTTCGATTTTTTTAATGTAACGCAGGTTGCTTCGTTCGATCACCAGCGGACTTGTGTCCTCCTCAAGGTCGAGTTCGGTTAAGTCGTGATTTGACCAGAATTCATCCTCTTGCTCCCAGGTCGCGAATTTAGGAATGGCTCGTAATTTTTTTCCCATAGTGCATTCTTTCTTTGTTAGTTAAATCCATCGCCGTCACCAAAAAATACCGTCCTTTTCCCTGGAACTGTAGAATGATCTTAAGAAGTCTGCGCGTCTGAGTGGGACCGAGGATGACAACTCTGACGGGATTTCTTTTGTGTCTCAGGCGAATCGCCTGGCGGTGCGCCAACACTTCCTCTATTTCGTTCCGTTTGACTCGATGTTTTTGCCAAATCTTTTCCTCAATGAAAGCTTTTACGATGAGTTTATTGAGCCACAACTTCGAGCCATATTAAGTGCATCGCTTCAAGAAAACAACCGCCAGTTGAAGCGCGTAGGATGGGTTGAGTTCTGACGAAACCCATGGAGTGTGCGATTCTACGTAACCTCGGAGCGCATGGGTATCGCGGAGTCTATCCTGAGCCTAGCCGAAGGGCTCAACCCATCCTACGAACTATCCCAGCGCCTTACTGGGGTCAAACTAGTTTACGCGAAGAATTGCCTGGGGAGGAGTCATTTGAAGATGATTCTTAACACCCGGTCGTCATCCGCACTCGGCCGGCCGCGACCGTCGTGGTTGCTGGTGAGAAGATAGAGCGCTTTGTCCGGGCCTTCGACGACGTCTCTTAGGCGGCCGAATTGGCGGTCGAAGTGGCGTTCGAGTTTTTCGACTTTGCGGGGATCATTGGGATCGAGGATTACCCGGTAGAGCGTCTGGCCGCGCAGTCCGGTGAAGACCAGCGAGCCGGCCCATGGACCTTGGCTAACAAACGTTGCACCGCCGGGCGCCCAGGTTTCGCTGCTGCCGGAGTGAATCACCGGCGGCATCATTCCTTCCTTGGTTTCATCGCCGCGGATCTCTGGCCAGCCGTAGTTCTTGCCGGGCTCGATGAGATTCACTTCATCGCGGCAACAGCCTTGAAAACCGCTCGGTCCATGTTCGGTGGCGTAGAGTCGTCGCGTAACAGGCTGCCAGGCGAGCCCTTGGGGGTTGCGATGGCCGTAGGAATAAACGTAGGAATTCGGCAATGGATTGTCCGTGGGAATGCCGCCGTCCGAGTTGAGCCTAAGAATTTTGCCGTTGAGCGATTTTAGATCCTGTGCGTGTCGCGTTGTTTGCGCGTCGCCCATCGTCCAGTAGAGCTTGCCGTCCGGTCCGAACTTGACTCTGCCGCCGTCGTGGTTGTTGGCGCCGGGCACATCGTCGATGAGAATTTTGTCGAATACGCCGGCGCCGTTTTTCGGCTCTTCGCGCAAACGGACGAGGCGGTTGCGCGTGCTGAACGCGCTACTGCGGTAGCTGTAGGCGACGTAGACGAAGCGATTCTGAGAAAACTGCGGATCGACGGCGAGGCCAAGCAGTCCAGATTCGCCGCTGGCGGCGACATCGATCGTCATCCACGGTTCAGGCCGGAGTTGGCCGCGTTCGATGATGCGAATGCGCCCCGGCCGCTCGCTGATAAAGATTCTTCCGTCCGGTGCGAAGTCGATGGCCCAGGGCGTGTTCAACCCACGGGCAAACATTTCTATGCTAGGTTCCGCGGCGGTGGCGGTAATTGGCTGATCGAACAATCCAATAGCAATCGCGGCGGCGCAAACAGGTCGCAGGATCGAGCGCGCAGCTTTAATCAATTTGGCAGAGTTTGACGCGCGCAACATCCAATTACCTCGTTTAGCGCGCTGCTAGCGGCTAATGTGCGCCGGCTCGCAGCAAGCTATTTGAGCCGATTGTTTTTCTGCCGGCGCGGCGGCTTCCCAGACGGTACGAAGATCGGACGAGTAGGGATAGCGGATGCCGTTTTCTTCGAGGATTTTACTGGTAGCTTCCTTGAGCTCGGCGCGGTTGAACACCATGGTCTCGTGGGTGAGCACTCCGGAGGCGGCGAACTTAAAACTGATTTGCTCGTCACGGCTGTCGCGCAGAATCTCGACAAGATGACGGAGATTTTTTAGCGGCACACCGTTAACTTCGCTGAGCACGGCGCGATTGGGATCGTCGTAACCTTTGGTGATGCGATGGGGAAACAGCGGCGAGGCGACGACGATCAATTCTTCGTTCTCGAAAGCCGGCTTGTCGTAACGCCGCGTCACCAGCGGGCTGGGCTGGCGGCCAAACGACGCGGCGCGCTGGTTGCCCAGCCGTTCGAGATAATCTTGGGTTGTCTGTGAGAAAACGAAGGGACCAAAGATAAAAAACCGCGGCTGAGCTTCTAGCAAATAGGGAATCACTAGGTCTCGCTTAGAGCGCGCTGGCAGGTTGATCGCAATCAGTTTGCCGTCGCGGAATACCGCGATCGGTAATTGGCCATTCTTAGCGTGCTTCTGCACGAGATAGGATGCCGAGAGACGGAGATCGTAGCGGATCGCAACCTTGCCATCGCTGTCGATCGGCACGCCGCCGATTTGTGTGATCACATCCCATTCGGTCAATGGATAGTTTGGCTCGTTGCGATAGGGCTGTGCCACCATGACCCCGTTGATCCCTTTGGGCAGTCCGAGCCGCTTGCGCAGGGCCTCGTTCTCGACGGTCTGGATCAAGTCATGGGTCTGCGGTTTTCCGTCGTAGACGCCGTCGGCGATGTCATCGAGAAATAGTTGGATCTCCTCGACCGGAATCAGATAGCCGATGTTCTGCGCATTCTGAATCAAGCTAAAAACCAGGCCGACCAGTTTGCCGTCCGATACCGCCGGCCCGCCGCTGTTGCCGAAATTTAACGCGGCGTCGACTTGGATGCGCAGTCCGGTCGCTTGATAATAATAGTCGGTGTACTCGATGCGCGAAATGATGCCCTGAGTCACTGAGAGCTCGGTGCCGCCAGTGGGATAGCCATAGACACTGATGTTGTCTTTCACCCTTGGCAGTTCCTGGGCGAAGGGGAGCGTGCCGCGATTGTCGAAAAACGATTCGTCGTCGAGCCGCAGAATCGCCAAGTCCATTCCTGGCGTCATCGCTTCGACGCGCGCCGGAATGTAGCTCGCCGACTGATTCGGCTGAACATAAATCTGGCTGGCGTATTTGACGACATGAGCGTTGGTCAGAATCCGCTTACCATCGATGACAACGCCGGAGCCTTTGACTTGCTGCGGGCTGTTTTTCGTCCACGGACGGAGCAGATCGGGGGTATGATGGGTCGCGTGGATTTTGACGACGAGGTCGCGAATCTTATCTTGCGCCTCCGCTCCGGCTGACAGCAGGCCACAGATGAGAACAGTAAGAATTAATATCGGGCTTCGGCGCATTGGAACTCCTTGTGATGAATCGCTTCGATGAGCAGAGGGCAGTATATACGAAAATATGGGTTGGAGTTAAGCACCCACGGGTTACATTCTTTTATGCGTTGACAGGTGCCACCTTTTTGCCGTCCTTTTGACTGGATCGAGCTTGTCTAGTACACCCAGTGAGGCCGCGCTCTTATGGTATCTGAGATTCTCGCACTTTTCGCCTCCATCGCCTTCGCCTTGTTCGCTATCTACGGTTGGCTCGGTTTACATTATTCGACGCCGCTTACCGCCACCGTCGTGTCCTTGGCGGCACGGACCATCACTTTGGGTGTCACCGTAGCATTTTTCGGTGGCATTCCCGTATATGTAACACAGGCATTGCTGGTGTTCGTGCTTCTCGGCGTGCTGCAGAGCGCCATTAGCTTACTCACTTTTATCGGTCTGCAAAAAATCGGCACGTCGCGCAGCCAGCCGCTGCGCAATAGTTATCCGCTCTGGAGCGCGGCGATCGCGATCGCGCTCGTGGGTGAGCGGGCTGGCGTGGCGGTTTTGTTTGGAACTGTCATGGTCGTGATCGGAGTGATTTTGATCTCGTGGAAGCCAGACGCGGCTCCGCCGAGTTATCGTTGGTGGCACGTGATCTTTTCCGGCGGCGCCGGATTGTTCGCCGGCATCGCTTTTCCGCTCCGCCGCTACGGACTGACGATCACCAACGAGCCGGTGTTTTTTAGTTTCGTCGTCGCCATCGTCTCTCTAGTCGGCACTCTGCCGTACACTCTATGGACGCGCGGCGAGCGTGCGTTGGTCTGGCACGCCAGGGGTGTCGGGCATTTTATTCTTTCTGGTTTTTTCGAAGCCCTCGGCGCCTTGCTGACGCTGATGGCGCTGACCTCCGGCCGAGTGGTTATTGTGGCGCCGATCGTCGCTACCACGCCGCTTTTTAGCCTACTGATCTCGCTGATTTTTTTTCGCGCCAAAGAGACGGTAACCGGTTTGACGATTCTTGGCACGCTGGCCGTGGTCGGCGGCAGCATTGCGATCGCTTTGGCTCGTTAGATTTCCTGTCGTTAGATTTCCTTGACAGTTGGACGACACCGTCATATCGGTGCGAGGTGGCGTTTCTATATTTGAAGGAGGCGAACATGTGGTATTTGACATTGCGCCAGGCAACCAAGCCGCGCGATCAATGGACGGTGACGCTCGATCAGCATTTGCTGTGGATGAAGCAACAGCATCAGGAAGGGAAAATACTTTTTTCCGGACCGACCTCCGATCGCAAGTACGGTGTTTACGTGATCCGCGCGGTTTCTAAAGATGAAGCGGCAAAGATTGCCGCCAGCGATCCTTACACCGCCGCGGGCTTTTGCTCCTTTGAGCTGCTCGAATGGGAAGTGCATCAGATCATGGGCTGCGGACCGTTTACGGCGGCGCAGATGCAGGCGCATCGGTGAGCGGCAAGCACAACTGGAGTGTTGGAGTAATGGAGTGATGGGTCCATGCGAATTCTAAACTTCGGAAAAATTATCGTTGCGATAGGCATTCTTGCGCAGGTGATCACTACACCGGTTCACGCCCAGTCCGATTGGAAGAAGCAATGGGATGGGACTGTAGAGGCGGCTAAGAAAGAGGGTGAAGTCGTTATCTACGGCCCGCATAATCCAGTGTACCAGCAGGTCTGGTCGCTATTTCACAAAAGCTATCCGGAAATAAAGTTCAGCTTCGTGCCGGGTAAGGGCTCCGATCACGCCCAGCGCATCGTCGCCGAGCGGCGCGCGGGGAAATATCTCGCCGACCTCATCATGGGCGGTTCATCTACATACGCAACGTTCGCACCGGGCACCTTGGAACCCCTCAAGCCGTTGTTGATTCTCCCGGATGTGGTTGATGCTGCCAACTGGTTCGACGGTAAATTTCATTTCGCTGATCCAGAGAATCATGCCGGGTTAATCATTTCGGGGGAAATTGGGACGCGGCGCGGTTCCTACAATACCAAGCTTGTTAATCCCAAAGAAATTCAATCTTGGTGGGATTTGCTGCAGCCTAGGTGGAAAGGCAAGCTCGCCAGCTTCGATCCGCGCGTCGCCGGTGGCGGTGGGGAAACTTTCATGTTCTTTTACTACACGCCCTCGCTCGGACAAAAGTTCATCACCCGTTTGCTGAGTGACTTGCAGCAGGGAACCGATTGGCTCGCCACTGGGAAAATTCATTTCTATATCGGTAGCGGCCAGCCGATTATGAAAGCCAATAAGCAAGGGTTGCCGGTTGATTTATTGCCCCATCCGATGAAAGAAGGGGATATCATGGGCGGCGGCTCTTGCTGTCTCGCGGTGGTGAACAAGTCGCCCCATCCGAACGCCACTAAGCTGTTCGTTAACTGGGTGCTGTCGCGTGAGGGGCAGATCGCATGGCAGAAGTATACGGAAGTGAATTCGCTACGAGTGGATATTCCGAAAACCGATTTGCCGCCGGACGACGTGCCGCAGAAGGGCGTGAACTATTTCATGCTCAACTCGGCAAAGCACAATGGCCAGAAAGGTCGCAAGGCGCTGCACCAGATCGTTGAAGACGCGCTCAAGAAAGCGGGCAAGGGGAGATGATTTAGCCGCAAAGTTCGCAAAGGGGAATGGATGCATTCGATCGGTTTGATCGGTTTAGGCAACGCGGGGCGGCCGATGGCGGAGCGGATTCTCGCGGCGGGCTATCCGCTGACGGTCTACGATATCGACGGCGCGGCGGTGGAGCGAGCGGTCACGCGTGGCGCGCTCCCGGCAGGTTCAGCCGCGGAAGCGGTGCGGGACATCACGATCACGCTTTTGCCCTCGTCGGTCGAGGTGCGCCAAGCGGTGCTCGGCGAACAGGGTGCCATCGAGGCGCTGCAAGCGGGCAGGACGCTGATTGATTTGAGCGGCACGGATCCGGAGTGTGCGCGCGAATTGCAAGAACGATTGCAGCAAAAGCAGGCGACCTTCATCGGCGGCACGATTCACGCCAGTGGCGCGCCGGCGGTGGTGATACCCAACGGGCAATTTGCCATCGTCATTGGCGGTGACCGGTCAAAGATCGAGCCCGCCGCGAAAGTCTTGAACCAAATAGCGCAGACGATCATTGGCCTGCCCGAACCGTGGATGCCGAAGTCGTTTAAGATCGCGATTATTCTCTATGCGACCACCAACAACATCATTACGGCGGAAATCTGTTCGTGGCTGACCGCGCAGGGCGCTGATCCAAAGTTATTTTTCAAGCTTTTGCAGACCACCGGTTCGCAGGCGTCCGCGTCGCGCATGGAAGAGTTCATGAAGCGCAACAACAACGACGGCGGCGCGCTCAGTAACAGCTACAAAGATTTTCGCCAGGCATTAAACCTCGCCGCTAAGCTGGAAATCCCCATGCCGCTGGCGTCGATGGCGAACCAGCTTCAAGAGATGGGACGCGCCGTGGGTTTGCAGCGCTTCAACAGCCCAGCGGCGATGGGTAAACTATACGAGCTTTTGACCGGCGCGGATTTGAGCGCCGCGACGATACCGGCGCAAAAGAAAATTCCCGAGAGCCGAGAGCCCAGAGTGGTGTGGCTGGGATCGTAGCAAGAGCGGACCCGATGAAAATTGTTGGGCCGGCGTGCAATGTAAAATCATCCTTGACATGGGCGAGTCTGAGCAGTAAGGATTCATCTAGCCCCAAACTATTTTGGGGTGGGAAGAGTTGAAGCAAATCTAACCTGCTGGTCTCTTCCAGAAACGGAGGAAGTCCATGACCGGACAAGACTCTCCACCGGGCCATCCAAGCCCGCTAGCGGCGGGCCGTGGCAGTTCGATTAGCTTACTTCGTTGGGTGTATCGAGCTGTGTGAATCAAGCCCTCAATTTTGGCACTAAAAAGTGCGAACCCGTAAGCGGGTCATTCAGAAGGTTGGGCTTCCTCAAAGCAGACTCGTGATTGTTGCCTAACGTTAGGGTGATCGAAAGCAGCTGCCAGGCGCGCATCCGGCTAGCGGGTCGGGCGAAAAAAAATCTAAATCGGAAGTTTCGACGCGATGGCGTCGGCAATCGGGCAGACTTCTCAGCAGAGGCTGCCCGTTTTGTTTTTGTCGGGCGGCCTGACGCCTTTACGACCATGGCGAAATCAGCTCGTTATGGTTTCAATCTAATATTCCCCGCAGCTTGCTGCGGGCACCATCAAATGGCGTTTATTGAGGCATACGAATCAAGCCAGACGCTGTCCTTGCCTCGAGTTCGTGGCGCGTTAAATTCTCTGGCCAGTCACTTCCGCTACCGTACGCTTCGTTAGCTCAAAAGCCGACCGTACCCTTTGATCGGAATTCTCATGCCAAGCGTTTTCATCACCCACCAGAGCGATGCGGCGGTGGACGATACTACGGGCCGTCCCGTGTCATTTTCCAATTCCTGCACGTAAGCGACCGTGCGCCAGCGCCCTTGGAGTAGCAGGCTCTCGACCTCTGGATGCTGGCGGAATAGTTCGCGGGCGACTTTGTAGGAGGAGTAGTCCGGCAGCTTCACCTGGTCCACCGGCTTGGCGACTTCCAAACCTTTGATGGCGAGAACCGTGACGCCGCCGTGGTCGTAATATTTTTTCACGGCTTGGTTGATAGATTCCTTATAAGCCGTTGCAATAACAGTATTCTTTACCTGTAAATGCTTGAGGGCTTCGACCGTCGCGCCCATCGCCGTGCTGACCGGCAGGCCGACTTGTTGTGCAAGCTTGGCAACGACTGTTTGTTCCGCCGCATAGCCGCGCTGGGTTCCGAGCGTGATGCCACCCATAAGAATGGCGTCGCATTCCTCGGCCTTGAAGATGCCCAGGCCGGCGCTGAGGGCGTCGATCGCTTTGTTAAATTCCGCTTCGCTATGCGACTGGACATTGAGCCCCGACGAAACGATCGTAAAGCCGTCAGGCAGGATGAGATCCCAGTCCGATGGCGTTTCAAAAACTGACGGTGATAAATAGCCAATGCGCGCTTTCCAACCAGACATATCTTTTAACTCCTTGATTTCATTTTTTCTTATCCCAATGTCACACAGATAGAAAGTCTGTGTTAACTATTCCCACCGTAGCGTTTTCCGGAACGGAATCGTCGGTGCGATGCCGGAACGATCGACCACCCAAGAAAAGAGAGATATTCTCTGGAGAAAATGTTATTCTTTTCGTCTAATCGTTGTATTGAGTTCGCACTTGCCCTATGCGGGTTCAGAACTAAGGGAAAGGATAAAGTTTGCTTCTTGGCGTATCTCATGAATATTAAAGCATTTTTGTGTTTTAAATATCTGCGTTTGCGGCTTGGTGTCGGAGTCATAGCCGCGCTTCTTTTGTTCGGTTCAGAAGCTCGTTCAGTTACTAATGAACCGGAGTTTAATCGCCGTGCGACGGCAACAGCCCAGCTGTTGGCCGGTATCACACCGAACCCACCCGAGCCGGCGTTTAACAAGTTTCTCGAGCTCGATGTTTGGAAAGAGCACCAGAAATGGATGTCAAGCCAGTGGGCGCAGGTGCGCGGGCGCTTGAACGTTATGGAGAATTGGCGCGATCATGAAATCAAGATCGCCGGCGCACAGAAAAAAACTATGGTGTATCCGTTCAGCGGCCCGGATTTCATCAATGCGTACGCGCTTTTTCCAGACCATTCGCGATACGTTTTTTTTAGTTTGGAACGGCCCGGCTCTTTGCCGGATATGGAATCGGTGACGCCTGGACAGTTTGTCAAGTTGTTAACCGATGTGCGCAGCGCGTTTCGCGACATCTTCGAGCGCAATTATTTCATCACTTCCTATATGAGCAAGCAGCTGACCACGCCGTGGGTGCGCGGCGCTGTGCCGGTGATGGCGACGATGATGGCGCTGATGAATCGCCGTATCGTGCGCATCGAGCCGCTCGATCTTTTTCCGGAATTGACTAAGGCGTATGATACTCTCGATGGCAAGCGGCCGCGCATGCTTCTACGCGGTGTACGCATCGATTTCGCCAACCCGGCAACAGCCGGAGCGCAGCAGCTTTACTATTTTTCGTTGGATGCGACGGACAAGGCGCTAGAGTACTATCCTGATTTCCTCAATTGGGTTGGACAGCACAAACCGTCGACGGCGTTGCTCAAGTCGGCGTCCTATTTGTTGCACGACGAACAATTTGCCAAGACGCGGGCGATGGTGTTGGAATCCTCCGATATCCTAGTCCAAGATGACACGGGCATTCCTTATCGTTATCTCAACCAAACGCCGTGGCAGGTGAAGCTTTATGGCAAGTACCAAAAACCGATCAGACCGATGGGATATGCATATCAGAAAGACTTAGACACGGCCTTTAAAGACAAGACGGCGACCGCGGACCTGCCTTTTCCGTTCGGCTACCATTGGCGCGGTAGTCAGTCTGGCCTAATCCTGGCGAACAAGGAACGTAGTTCAAATTAGCCGGACTCAACGACTGCTCGGAGTTTCTCTGCTGCTTATGGCACAGGGCTGTGCCACTCAGATTACGCGGCACGCGCTCGTCACCACTGACGGCGTCGCGCTTTCCGTTCTTGAATCCGGGCGCGATCATGCGAAAAACTCCCCACTAAAAATTGCTTTGATCCCTGGCTGGTCGATGCCGGGCATGATCTGGCGAAAACAGCTCGAACAATTTGGCCAGCGCTATCACACGCTCGCTCTCGACCCACGCGGGCAGGGCGAGTCGCAGGTGCCATCCGATGGCTTCACCGCCGAGCGGCGCGCCACCGATCTCAAAGAGTTTCTTGATCCGCTCGCGAATGTTTTACTGGTCGGCTGGTCGCTGGGCGCGATCGAGTCGTTGCAATACGTCCATATGTTTGGCGCTGATCGGCTTGCCGGCTTGGTCTTGGTCGACAGTTCGGTGGGTGAAGAGCCGGCGCCGCCGCCGGGCGGCACCTTTTTGCAAGCGCTGCGCGACGACCGCGACAAGACTTTGGATGGTGCAGGGAGCGAAACGCATGCCGGTCGAGAGCAGCATCGCGCTCTTGTCCTATCCGTTCGTGCGCACGCACTGGAAAGAGATCGCCCACGGGTTTAAAAAACCTTTGCTTTATATCGTCACACCGCAGTTCGAAGAGCAGGCGCAAAATCTGCAAAAGAACCGGCCGGGGACGCAGGTGGAAGTTTTTAAAAACGCTGGCCACACCCTTTTCGTCGACGAGCCTGAGCGCTTCAATGAGTTGATCCTGCGCTTCGCGCAAAGTCTGTTGACTCGCTAGCTCACAGTTTGGCTTTTTTCACGGCGCGCCGAATAAGCGCACGGTGTTGTCGTAGAGCAATTTTTGCTTTTGGTCGCTTGAGAGATCATGCCGTTCGAGGATTTCCAACGCGGCATTATCTCTGCCTTCGCCGTGCGGGAAGTCGGAGGAGAACAGGACGTGATCTTCGCCGATCAGCTCAAACAGAAAATGCAGCATGCGGTCGTCAGCTTCGGCGGCCATGAAGACACGGCCGGACTTTACATAATCGCGGATGCTAACGAGCGGCAGCTCGGCGGGGTTTGGCATGCTCAGGCCGAACGGATGGGCGCCGCGGTCGAGGGGCAGGTAATGATCCATGCGCGAGACCATGTAGAAAATCCACTCCGCACCGAATTCGAGAAAGGCTACTTTCAATTCTTGATAGCGGTCCAGCATGCGATGGCCGACGATGGCCATGAACGCCAACTGCGCCGGTAATGACATGCCAATGATGTGGCCGTCATAGATCGACCGGCCGAGCTGCGCCAGCGGCGGATAGCTCATGCCCATGTGCACGCAGAGCGGCAGTTTCGTCCGTGCAAACTCATCCCAGATCGGTAGAAAGCTTGGATCGGATAGCAGCCGCTCGCCGGCGGTACCGAAGACGACGGCGGCGCGCGCGCCGAGGCGTTGCATTTCTTCGATGGCGGCAAAGGCTTCACGCGGATCGCGGAGCGGCAGCAAGCCGGACCACTTGAGCCGCTTCGGTGCGGCTGAACATTGTTTTGCGACGTAGCGATTGTAAGCGCGAAACAGCGCGGCCTCGAATTGCGGATCGCCCGTCATATGCGCATAAAGCGTGCTTGGAAACAGCATCTGCGCGTCAAAACCCATGCGGTCCATATCGGCTAGGCGCGCCTGCGGATCGTTGAGCGTCATGCTGCCGACGGAGCAATGCTCGCGTTTGATATCGGCGCCGAATTCGCTAATCACGTTGCGCGGCGTGTTCGCCTGCTGCGCGCCCGGGCCAAGCGCGTGCGGTTCGAGCGACCCTTCGATCAGCCAACCGGCATTAAAATTTCCCAGACCCGAGTCGTCGTGCACCCTCACTGGACGCGGCCGGCGGGGGCGAAACTGTTTCGGTAGATCCTGCCACATGCTGGGGTTGATCGAGCCATGGGCGTCGGCGTCGAAGACGCGGTAACCGTGGAGCATGTTTAGGTCCTTACCCTGGAAGTGTTAAACAGAACGACTTCAACAAATTTATCGCACCAATATGCCCCTGAAACAAATCCGAAATTCGAATATCTAAAGCGGCCCCGCCGATCGAAACAAACCGCAAAAGGATAAATCCGAAATCCGAATTTCGAAATCCGAAACAAACTCGGAGACAAATAAATCTCAAATCGGGAAAATCCAAAACACCGAATCCGAATGAAGCTTGTTTGGAACATTGTATTTGTTTGGTCATTTGAATTTGTTTCGAGTTTCGTGCTTCGGATTTCGTGCTTCGAATCTTTTTGTTCCTGGCGCCTTTGCGCGAGTCACAGAGTTTCCGAGCTCATTTTCATGAACCAAAAATTTCAAATATATTTGTTTAGATTTCCTTTCCGATCGTTCAGCGTAGTTTGCGCCGGGCATCGGCGAGAAAGCCGCTTTCTTCTAGAGCGTGGACGAAGGTTGGGTTGTTGAGTTGATTGAGGTCGACTTGAGCGACTTTAGGATTGATGCGCGCAACGATCCGTTGGACGATTTTCCACGCCGCCGGATCAGGCAATAGCTCGATGGTCGCCATCTGCCCCAGTACTTTATACGAGGCCTCGGCGTCCTCGAGGCGGGGAAAACGAAAACTCTTGCGCAAGATTTCCGTGATGTCGGTCTTGGCGGCGGGATTGTGAATCAGCAACACGCTGTCGACCAGTCCTTTGAGCAAGCGGTTGATGGTGTCGGGCGAGCTCGACGGCGTGTCGCGCAGAAAACAAATCGTCGTCCCTTGATAGGGGATCGGCAGTTTGCCGATGTCGGCGAGCACGTTGGCGCCGGCACGCTTGGCCGCTTCGCTGAAGCTATACGGTATGACGGTCGCGTCGACGCCGCCGCTGCCAAGCGCCTGGGTGACCGTGGCGGTGTCGCCGAGGATGCGCATCTTGAGATCGTATTTGTCCGGATCGATGCCGAGGAATTCCAACGCGATCATGGTCTGCAGCCAAAAGCCACCGCCGATACTTTGCACGCCGAAGGTCTTGCCGCGCAAATCTTCCAGCGTGCGGATTTCCTTTCGGGCGATCAGCTCGCGGGGAATTTTTTGCACGGCGGAGGCGACGCATTGGAGCCGCATGCCACCGGCCGAGGCGCTGAGCGCATTCGCCGGCGAGCCGTAGTTGTATTGCACCTGTCCGGAAGCGAGCGTCGCCATGCTGAGAGAACCGTTACGCAACTGTACCATGCGGACGTCGAGCCCGTATTTCCTGAATGTGCCTCTCTCGATGCCGACCCACATCGGCCCGACGGTTTCATTCTGGCCGGCATAGGCGACTAGAATCGGCGCCGTGGGCTGCGCGTGGGCGGAGAGCGAAATCGCAAGTAGGATACTCACCACGAAGGCACGAAGGACAGAGTTGTGTCGCGCGTTTTCCGGTGACCTGTGACAGTCGAATACGGAGAATGACTCGCGCCAAGGCGCCAAGCACGCCAAGTTCGGAA
>JAERMN010000213.1 GCA_016844625.1 Deltaproteobacteria bacterium | reverse complement strand
CTCCATCAGCTCGCGGGCGTAGTTCTCGTTGAGACCGCGCCGGCGATTGTTCTGCCCGCCAAACCTTGCGCCGGGAGAATCGGGGCTCGCGCTCAGCCAATTGTCGAGGTAGAAGAGCATCGCCGGGCTTTGCGCCGTGGCGCGCAGAAGGTCTCTGAATTTGCCCAAGGCATGAGGACGAATCGTGTCGCGATCATAGGAAGTGGTCAGCCACCATGACTTCGAAGAGCTGGCGCTGGCTGTAGATCGAACGGAGCAGGCGGGCCTGCTGCAGCTCGACGATGATCATGCGCGGCGCCTGCATCTCCTGGCGCGTCATCATTCCTTGCCCTTGCTGATTGGCCTGTTGTCTGGCGACCTGCGGCGGCGGGTAAAGCTCGATCAGCTCGCGGCTACTAAGGCGCATGGTTTTTAATCCGGCGAGCTTTTCCTCCACTAGATGGTCGGCAAGCGAATCGGGCCGCAGCTGCTCGTCGAGATAGGGGCGAATGCCCAAACGCTGCACGCGTGCGACTTCTTCGCGCGTTGGCCCGAAACTCGTGCGGTTCAAAAAGTGAATGATTTTTTGCTCTGGGCTGAGTGGCGCGTTCATCGATGGCTCCTATTCCCGGCCACGTTGAAGCTTTTCGCGAAGTTGCTCACGCAAGCGGCGCTTCTCTTCGAACGTGCCAAATTGCTTACGCTCGCGGATTTTTTCGCGCAGTTCTTGCTTCTCGTGGGGCGACATCTTTTCGAAATGTTCTTTAGTCTTTTCGCGAAGCAGATCTTTTCGTTCGGATGAAAGCCGCTCGCGCCGCTCTTGCATCTTCTGCCGTAG
Source organism: Deltaproteobacteria bacterium (assembly GCA_016844625.1). Classification (GTDB taxonomy): domain Bacteria; phylum Desulfobacterota; class Binatia; order UBA9968; family UBA9968; genus DP-20. The sequence continues at coordinate 5,673 of JAERMN010000213.1, read as the reverse complement.
TTCCTGGCGTTCGGTTGGACTCATGTCTCGCAGCTTTTGCCTAATTTCGGCGCGCCGCGCGGGCGATAACTTGCGCCACTCTTGCCAACGCGCTTGCAGCCGCTCGCGTTCGTGCGCGTCCATTTTCTGCCAGCGCTCGAAATTGCGTCGCGCTGACGCCTTTTCTTCCGCCGGCAGCTTGCGCCAGTTATCGAACTTGTTCTGCAGGTCGGCCTTTTCCTTGGCGTCCATATTTTTCCAACGCTGGAAGCGCTCGCGCATCTCCTGCTTCTCGGCGGGCAACATTTTCTCCCAGTGTTCGAGGCTTTCTTGATTGCTTTGTGCCAGTAGCAAATCGCGCTGGGCAGTCTGACTCCAAGCCGGTGTCGCCAGGAACGACGCTACCAATCCAATTGCGCATAGCGCTCTGCCGAGCAGCTTCACTTCAGTGTCTCCTTTTTCTGCGCCGGCGCGGGCTTCGGCTGCCTGGCGTTTTTCACTTGGTCGCCCACGGCGTCGACATGATGCAGATCCTGCATCAGCTCTATCTGCTTGATCATTTCCATTTCTTTGAGGAACTCGATCATGCGCAACATTTCTCTGTCGGGGAGTTCTTGATCTTTGCTCGCTGCCGCAGCCGATGGCGCGGCTGCGAGCAGCAGCGCCAGGGTCAACCCGTTGCGGTACTTCATGCGTGCGCTTCCTTAGGCGGCGCGGTTACCTTGGTTGCCGATGACCTCAAGCAAATCCAGATCATCGAGAATATCCATGGCCCTGAAGAACTCTAAATTTTCCGCCACCGGCAGAAGCTCCGCAATCTCGTTGTCCTGAATCTGATTTTTACCGGACCAAATGCCTTTGCCGAAGGTGAAGGTCAGGGCTAGGACCACAACAACTGCGGTGGCAAACGCCGGTAGGTAGCGCGGCCTAAAGATTGCCGCGACATTCCGCCGCCACGATTTCTTCTCGATCGCGGCGTCGATCTTGTGGCGCAGCTCGCGGTTGTAATCCATCCAGAAGGCTTGCGGCGGCTCGTCGGACTTAGCTGTAAGCGGCAGCAGGGTTGCGAGCTCCGTCAAGTAACCGGCGCAGCCGGCGCAGTCGGATATATGCGTCGAAAGCCGGTCGCGCTCGACGTCAGCTAAGTCACCATAGTGAAGCAGAACCAAGTTCTCTTCGTAGATTTCGCATGCGGTTGTCAGAGAGGTGTGTTCTTGCGCCATAAATCCTCCTAGGCGAACTCCGCCAGACTATGTCTCAGCGCGGTGACGGCGCGGTGCAAGTGAACTTTGACCGTGCCCTCGGCGGTTTCCATCAATTCGGCAATCTCTTTGATCGAGAGTCCTTGCTGGTTTTTTAGCATGAACGCGGTTTTTTGTTTTGCCGGCAAGGTTTGTAACGCGGCGTCGATCTTGCGCGATATTTGTCCCGCCAGCACATGCTGATCGGGGGACAGCGGCCTGGCCGGTTCATGGGATGGTTCCAATTGATTCTCTAAATTTTCGTCGAACTCATCCGCCGCGGTTCTTTTACTGCGGCGCTTGAAGTCCAGGCAAACGTTGACGACGATGCGATAAAACCAAGTGTAGAAACTCGACCGGCCGTCGAACTTTTTCAGATAGCTAAAGGCTTTCAAGAATGCCTCTTGGGACAAATCCTTGGCTTCCTCCCGGTCGCGGGCAAAGCCGAAGGCGATATGGTAAGCCTTCCGCTGATGGCGCTCGACGAGCTCTTCGAACGCCCGGCGATCGCCGGTTTGGGCTAACGCGACTAACTCCTCATCCCCCGAGTTCGACAATCGGTTCTCCCTGCCTTTGGTTGTTTCGCTCACGCTTGAAGGACTAAGGAAGGGGCGAGGGAAGGTTTCAACTCCTGCCGCCGCCTGAAGGCATGCCATCTTGGGCTCCTACTTAGTTCTTAAGCGCATTCTTGGCATCGCGGCGGTACTCTTTGCGATCCTGCCGCAACTCTCGTTTGTCGCTCTTGAGCTCCTTTACGTCCTTGGCTAACTCGACCTTGTCGCCGACGATCTCCTTGCGGTCGTCGCGCAGCTCTTTTCGGTCCTGAGCGATTTCAGCTTTGCTGGCGCCGCTCTTCAGGTCGCGACGCAGTTCCTGCTTGTCCCGGACCCATTCCTTTCGATCCGCCTGGAGCTCCTTGCGATCGCCGTGAATTTCTTTGCGATCCTGCCTGATTTCCCGCTTGTCCCGGCGAATCTCTTGACGGTCATGGTGCAATTCCGCCTTTTCCGCCGGTGTAATCTTGCCCTCGGCGGCCAAGACTGGCGAAACGACAATAAAGAGAGACGCGGCCAAAAAACTAGCGCCGACAAACGATCTGTTGATTATCATACCTAAATTCTCCCTTTTTTGGGGATTTTTCGTGTTCTAAACAGGTTAGACGCGGCAGGCCGGAGGAGGTTTACCGGGGTTGAACAATTGACCATTGGCTCGGAGGTGATCGAAGGATTTCACCTCTACGCGCCCTAATAATACCGAATTGGCCAAGTTTGCTTGGGCTCGTTTCCCGGCTCGATGATTGTGGCGAAGCTTCAACCTTGGGCAGACGCCATTGATGGATATATTCTAGGTTAACCCCGCCTCTTGAGGCCGCGGTATTATGGGGTTTCCAAAGGGGGCGAGCATCCCCTTTGCGATATTTAAATCAGCGGCGGGGTTAAATCCCCGACCGCGAAGTGGTTTCGTTCATTGACAAGGATAATTGGCTGGGTTATCACAACGGCCATGAAGACCGACGAACTCCCCGCCAGGGTTCGACATGCGCAGCGCTGGGTAGGCGCGATCCTTTTCCTGACGGTCTTTTTCCTGCCGCTCCATTTTCACGTTGCAACCGCGAGCAACGCGCAGATTAAAAAAGAGTGCAGCTGCATCCACGGCAGCCGCACCCAGACCGGACAAGTTGCTCCGTTGACGGTCAGTGTTCCGGTAGTCTGCCAAGTAGCCATTTTTTCGATTCACCAAGAATCGTTTGTCTCGCGTTCCGTGCGCAATCAATTTAGTCGCGCTCCCCCGGTATTCTAGCCTCCGCTGGTTTCCTCAGATTCGAAACGCATTTTCGTTGCCGTCCTTTCCCTCGGTCGTGAGGGGCGCATGTTTTCTTGGGAGGCTAGTCCTATGTATACAACTACCGCGAGGTTTCATTTCTCATTAGTCGTTTTGTCAAGTTTGTGCATCATGATCACTGCGGCACCAAGCGGCGCTCAGGACGCGGTCATCGATGCACTCAAGCGTCAGGTGAGCGAGATGCAGGCCGCCATGCAAAAAATGGTTGACCGCATCGAGCAATTAGAAAAAGAGCGCATGGCCAATACAGCGACTTCCAATACGCCGCCGCCAGAACCGCAAACCGCTGCGACAGCAGGTCCCGTGTCAACCGGGAAAGGCATTCTCAACACTTTCAATCCCGCCATCAGCGTTAACGCTCTGTTCGGCGGCGGATATTCGACTAATCCGGAGACCACAAGGCGGCTGTCCAATCCGGACTTTCACAACGGCTTCAATTTCCAGGAAGCGGAGTTTCAGTTTACTGCGGACGTGGACCCTTACTGGAAGGCGAATATGATTCTCGCCGTCGATCGCGCGGGCAACGTCGAGCTGGAAGAAGGCTACGTCACCTCGGAGCAACTGCCGTACAATCTTTTGCCGCGCGACACGAGCTTAAAGCTCGGTAAATTTTTCGCCGGCTTCGGCAAGCACAATCTACTGCACGCGCACCAGTTTCCCTTCATCGACCGGCCGCTGATCAACCAAGCGGTTTTTGGCGATGAAGGACTCAAAGAGCCGGGTCTAGGACTCTCTTACTTGCTTCCCACGTCGTGGTTTTCCGAGCTGACGTTTCAAGGGCTCGCCGGCGAGAATGAAAGCTTATTTCGCGCCGGTGAAGAATCTAAACGGCGCGGCGCCTATCTTGGCCATTGGAAAAACTTCTTTGACGTGAGCGACTCGACGACGCTTGAGTTCGGCAACTCCTACATCGCGGGGCGAAACTCTGACGCTGGCCACCGTCTATCGCAGGCGATTGGACTCGATCTAACGATGAAATGGCGGCCGTTGCGGCAGGCGACGGAAAAGGGGCTGATCTGGCGGAACGAATATATTTATTTTAGCCGCGAGCGCGAGCGTGATCCATCGTCGCGCGGCGGCGGTTTATATTCGTCGTTGCAGTACCAGTTCGCGCGCAATTGGTGGATTCAAGGCCGATACGATCTGCTCGGGGTTCCCAAACTGGACGACGGCCGGAAAAATCGTTGGACGACGTTGTTAGCTCTGGTTCCCAGCGAGTTTTCCGCGCTGCGCTTGCAGCATAGTTACACGACGCAAACACGCGGCAAGTCGGTGAATGAAATTTTACTGCAGATGAATTTCACCATCGGCGCCCATCCGGCGCATCAGTACTAGGAGGCGGCATGAAATTGTTTGCAACATTATCATTCGGTATTTTTTTGCTGTGTTCTGCCGCGACGGCTGCGGAGCCGATTGCCATCGTAACCACGACGGCCGACATCGCGGCGATCGTCAAAGCGATCGGCGGCGAGCGGTTCGCAGTCGAAAGCATCGCCAAGGGCTATCAAGATCCGCACTTCGTGGAAGCGAAGCCGAGTTTTGTCCGCGTGGTCAACCGGGCGCGCATGCTCTTTAACGTCGGCTTGGAGTTGGAAGTGGGCTGGCTGCCGTTGCTGATTCAAGGGGGACGCAATCCGTCCCTCGTGGTTGTCGATCTTTCGCAAGGAATCTCCGTCCTAGAAAAACCATCCGGACCGGTGTCGCGCGCTCAAGGCGACGTTCATGCGCTAGGGAATCCGCATTACTGGCTCGACCCGCGCAACGGCGTGATCATGGCACGCCGGATCGCGCAAGAATTGAAAACACTGGCGGCCGCGGACAGCGCGCTGTTTGACCAGAACCTAAAAGCGTTCGCGAGCGATATCGCTGCGCGGCGAAAACGCTGGGAGGAGCAATTGGCGCCCTTTCGCGGCGTGGAATTGGTCACGTATCACAAGGAGTGGGAGTACCTGATGAAATGGTTGGGCCTTTCCATCGTCGGCTATGTCGAGGATAAGCCTGGCATTCCACCCTCGCCAAGACATTTGGAAGAGCTTGTCCAGACCATGCAACAACGCAAAGTGAAGGCGCTGATCGCGAGCAACTACACGAACCCAAACGTAGCAAAATCAATTGCCGAAAAAACCGGAGCTAAACTGCTGGTGCTGCCGACTTCCGTGGGCGGCGAGGAGACCATCCGTAGCTACGGTGATCTGTTTGACACAATCGTGGGAAAACTAGTCACCGCTCTGAAGTAGGGAAGTCAATCATGTCGGAATTTCTTGCCATCATGGCCGCGCCATTTGCCGCGAGTCTTGTCGTCACGGGCATCCATGGACTTCACGTCGTGCGACGGGGCGTCATTTTTGTGGATATTGCCCTGGCGCAAATCGCCGCGCTCGGCGCTGCCTGCGCATTTCTTTTCGGCATGGAAATTCACGGTGGCGAAGCCTATTGGGTGTCTTTGGCTTTCACGTTGATCGGCGCAGTGATTTTTTCCGTCACGCGCTCGCGGCGGGCGCGCATCCCGCAAGAGGCCTTCATCGGTATCGTCTATGCGGTGTCGGCCGCCGCAGCGATCTTGGTGGTTGACCGCGCACCGGGCGGCGCGGAGCATGTCAAAGACCTTCTC
>JAERMN010000212.1 GCA_016844625.1 Deltaproteobacteria bacterium | reverse complement strand
ACGGCGCCCAGATTCCCAAAGTCCCAGACTAAGGGCGACGCGCTAACGCAGTGATTGGCACGGTGTTACCGAAATTCGGCGCGCTAAAACGTAACTTCACGATCATCCCGCGTTATCGATGTCACATTGAACTTTCTCGACCTTGGTCGGAATCAATTTCCACCGCAACTGAAACTGCGCTCTTAAGATGCCTTTCATTAGCCACAGCGACATCGACGTTCACTACGAAACCCAAGGCAGCGGAGCTCCGTTCTTATTCTTCAGCGAAACCGCTTGCGCCGGCGATATTTGGAACACTTTTCAAGTGCCGGAGTTTTCCCGCGATCATATGGTCATCACCCATGATTATCGCGGCACGGGAAAATCGAGTAAGCCGGCAACACGATACTTCTGCGAAGATTTTGTCGACGATGCGGCGGCGATCCTGGATCAATTGAACGCCGGGCCGGCGGTCCTGCTCGGACACTCGATGGGCGGTCGAGTCGCGATGCTAATGGCGCTCAGATATCCGGAGAAGGTCAAGAACCTTATCGTCGCCTCGGTTGGCCCTGGTGTTCCCGGCGCGCCGCCGATTCCGTTCAAGATGTGCAAAGAGATGGTCGAGTGGGGTTACGAGAAGTACGTCCGCGAGCACACTCTCGAAGTCGGCTGGACACCAGAGTACATCAAGCAGCATCCGGAGCGCGTCGAACATTTTCTCACGATTCGAATGAACAACCTGCCACCCCTCGAAGACTATCTCCGTCACGTCGTAGCTCGGCAGGCCTGCGATTTGAGCGCGCGAGTAAAAGAAATCAAGCATCCGACGCTCGTCATCGTCGGCGACCAAGACCACGGCTCGGCGACAGGCTCATCGCACCGCGTCACGTCAGAAGCATTAGCCAAAGAACTGCCGAACGGTCAGTACGCTGTTATCCCCAACGAAGCGCACAACTACTTCATGACCAACCCCGACGCAGCGCATCGAATCATTGGCCAGTTTCTAGCTGCGAATTTGTAGCATGCGCTTTGGGTATCGAAATTTAGATCGGTGCGTAAAGTTTCGAAGTAAAGAACGCTTGACAACCTCTCGGCCGCTAACTTACAACCAAACTACCCCCGTTGGAGGAAAATCATGTTCGCCAAAATTCGCCATATCGCCATGTACACCCACAATCACGCCGCGGTCGACAAGTTTTATCAAACTGTTTTCGCCATGCGGCGCATGACCAGCAACACGCTCGACGAAACCGGCAAACAGAACACCAATCGCGGCCATATCAGCGACGGCGTCATCGGCCTAGCGATCTTGTCGCGCTACGCCGGCATGCAATCGGGTATGGATCACTACGGCTTCGAAGTGGATGATATCAAGGAATACGTCCGGCGCATGGAGCAGCATTATCCGAAAACGATGATCGCCAAGGGCTTGGAGTATGTTCCGTTCGCGGCATTGCGCAGCTACGATCCCGCCGGCACGCAGTTCGACATCGCCCAGGCCAACATCGCCAACGTGCGCGAAGGTTATAACCAATCGGGATGGGACCAACCGCGCTGGATCAATCATATTTCGATCCGCGCCAACGATCCTGGCCAAGTCGCCGAGTTCTACGAAAAAATCTTCGAGCTCAAAGAAGCCGAAACCTATCGCGACGATGGCTCGATCTGCATGACCGACGGCAAAGTAAAACTACTGCTCCGCCGTCGCGATAACAGCCTCTACCGCGGTCTGCGCGAAGGGCTCGATCACTTCGGATTCAAAGTCGACAGCCTGGAACAAACCCAAAAAGATCTTGATGATCTGGCGGCCACCGATCCCCATTCCCCGAGCGGACGCTTTGTCGGCGGCAATGGCAAGAAGAACGAGGAAGACTTTCGCGGCTGCTGCTTAGGCCAACACTTCATCGCCGACCCGGACGGCGTGCTGATCGATATTTCAGAGTAAGGATCAAGAAGTAAAGAGTTAGGAGTCCCCTCCCCTCACTCCTCACTCCTCACTACTTACTACTTACTCCTTACTGTTTACTATGAATTAGTTGAGCGTGCGCGGCGTGCTTTCAGAATCTACGTCTACCGGTCCAGCGCCAAGCCGGAGTAAATCAATTAGCATCGTTTCCCGATCCTTGAGCGTCGGCGCTTCCAGCAGCGCCTGTTTTTCCGCCGGATGAAACGGTAAGGAGACGCCGAGCAGATTGACCAGCTCCAAATCCGAAAATCGTTCGGCCTGATCGGGCCGCACTTGCATGCCGTGCGCCTTGCCAAAAAGCGCCAACGCCTCTAGCACGGCGGCACGCTCGCACTGCCAGCCTTCGGCTAGACTAGCATCAGGGAATTCCTGATAGTTCGCTTTGACGCGCCGGTAACCGCGCTGCAAAGAAACTTCTTCAGTGAAACGAAAACGGTTCACACCTTTAAGTTGAACTAAGAAACGCCCGTCCGCGAGCTTTTCCGATTTCTCGATTAAACCCGCGCAACCGATTTTGTATAAATCCGGCGCCGCGTTAGCGGCGTCCGGCTGCGAGCCACGATTATCGTTTTGCGGCGCGAAGGGCTGGATCATGCCGAAAATTTTATCGCCCTCCAGGGCGTCTTCAACCATGTTGCGGTAGCGCGGCTCGAAAATATGCAGCGGCAAAACCATCCCAGGTAAAAGCATCACGCCCGTCAGCGGAAACACCGGCAATATCTCCGGCAAGCTTATCTGTGGAATCGTCATCGCCAAGTTATCTTCCCTCGCTACACTTTGGTTATAGGGTAACGCGCTGAAACGGTCAAGACAACTCAGCCGTCGGCTTGCATTCTAGCCGCCCGGTATTCTACTTTGTTGTGCAGTCGTTCAAACTCAGCATTCAAGGAGAAGTAATTTCCAAGATGGCGGAATTCATCCCCATGGAGCTCGACCGAGCCAAAGAGTTTCTCAAAAACAATCATCACGGCGTGCTTGCGACGCGGCGCAAGCACGGCGACCTGCAAATGTCGCCAGTCACTTGCGGTTTGGATAGCGCAGGACGCGCCGTCGTCAGCAGCCGGGAGACCGCATACAAGGTAAATAACCTACGGCGTGATCCGCGCGCCGCGCTCTGCGCCTTTTCCAATACCTTTCACGGCGGAGGCTGGGTGCAGGTGACCGGCACGGCGGAAATCGTTTCACTGCCGCAAGCGTTAGACACTTTAGTCTACTTGCAGCGGCAAGCCTACGGCGAGCACAAAAGCTGGCCGGAATTTCACCAGCGCATGGCGCGCGAAAAGCGCGTGATTATTCGGATCAGCATCGAAAGCTTCGGCCCAAAGGTGCGCGGTTAGTATCGATGGCGAATACCAGCCACGTCATCAATAAACAAAGCCACTTCGCGGCCGGGGGATTGACCCTGCCCAAGTTAAGATGGACCAAAGGGGATGCTCACCCCCTTTGGAATCCCCATTTACTTGGTTCCACCCTGCAAACAGCGTGGTCAACTAAAAACGGCTCGGCGTCCCGTTACCGCGCCTTGCGAATTGCGATTCTATGGCTACTTTTCGGCGCGCTCGCCAGCGGCCAAGATATCCGAGCCGCCGAACGCGAACGTTTTCTCACCGGTCAATTGTTAGTCGCCACGGCGGAGATGAAAGATCCGCGCTTCTTCGAGAGCATAATCTATATGGTTAAGCACGATGCCACCGGCGCGATGGGCCTCGTGATCAATAAACCCATGGCCAAAGGACCGATCGAAGACTTACTCAAGGGTTTCGGCCTGGAAGGAAAAAACTCGCAGCGCGAGATCGTGATTCATTACGGCGGCCCTGTGGGGACGGACCAAGGATTTCTCCTACACTCGGACGATACCTTGTTGGAGAACAGCACCAAGGTCGCCGGCGGCATCGCCATGACCGCGGACGCTAAAATGATCGAAGCGCTCGCCGGCGGCGAAGGACCGCGCCAGTCGCTTTTCATGTTGGGCTACGCTGGCTGGGCGCCGCGTCAGCTCGAAGCGGAATTGAAAATGAATTCATGGATTGTCATTCCCGGCGACAAAGCATTGATCTTCGGCAACAATGCCGATAAGAAATGGCGCCAGGCGATCGATAAGCAGCAGATTCCGCTTTGAGTCAACGCAATCGGTTAACCGATCCATCGAAAACAAAGGAGCGAAATTGAAAATCGTCAGACTTTACACCGGCAGCGATCAAAAATCTCATTTTGAAGAAATTGACATGAAATTCGGCGGTAACCAACCGATGCTCACCACCGATGCGCGAGCGGCAACCAGCGCGGTTTTTCGCAGCGCTCCCGCGGGGCTCTTTTTGGAGCGCCATCCCGCGCCGCGCCGCCAGTTCCTCGTCAGCCTGTCAGGTTCGTGGGAGATTGAAGCGAGCAACGGCGTCAAGCGCGTCTTCAAAACCGGCGATGTCATGCTCGCCGATGACACCACCGGCGAGGGCCACACCTCCCGCGTGCTTGGCGGTGAGCCCCATGTGTTCATGACCGTGCCGTTGGCGGACTGATTAATCGTTCAACCCGTTCCAATCGTTCAAGCGGTTCAAATCGTTAGTCTGAATAGTGCGGGAGAAGAGATGTTGCGTATTGCCGTACCCGATCTGGTTTCTAATTCCTATTTCCCGATCATCGCCGCTGTCGAGCTGGGGTTTTTCACGGAAGAAGGCTTCGATGCTTCGGTCGACCTGCTGTTCCCAATTCCAAAAACTTTCGAAGCCTTGCGCGACGGACAGTTCGACTTTGTGGTTGGCTCGGCGCACGCGACATTGCTCGCTTTTCCCGAGTGGCAGGGAGCGAAACTGCTTGCCGCCTGCGGCCAGCATACCTATTGGTTTCTCGTCATCCGTAGCGATTTGCATCCCAAACGCGGCGATTTAAGCGTCGTCAAAGGGCTGCGCATCGGCGCCGCGCCGGGTGTGAATCTAAGTCTCCAACGCATGCTGGTCGAAGCTGGCATCGACCCGGAGAAGAATGGCGTGCAAATCATGCCGATCCCTGGCGCCGCCGGACCGAACGTGTCTTTCGGACTGTCAGCCGCCAAAGCGCTGGAAGAGGGCAAACTCGACGGCTTCTGGGCCAACGGCATGGGCTGCGAAGTTGCCGTCCGCCGCGGCGTCGGCACCATGGTGCTCGACCTGCGCCGTGGCGATGGCCCAACGGCGGCGCGCCACTATACTTTTTCGGCATTGGTCGCCACCGACAAGCGCATCAAAGAAGAGCCAGAATCCGCGCGCGCTGCGGTTCGCGCCCTTATGAAAGCGCACCGGGCGCTTAGGGCGGACGCGAATTTCGCCACGGAAGTTGGCAAGAAACGCTTTCCGCCTGCCGAAGCCGAACTGATCGCCGAACTGGTGCGCCGCGATCTCCCCTACTACGATCCCAATATTCCCGAAGAAAAAGTCGTGAGCATGAACCGCTTCGCCCAAGACATCGGCCTATTGGCCGCGCCGGCCGCTTATGACCGGGTCGTCGCCACTCAGTTCAGCCATCTATGGAACGAGCCGGTATGACTCAATAGAGCTTGTTGACGACTGAGACTTCATATTCCAGCTAAATTGCCGATGAACATGGAATTCGCTGGCGTGCTTACAGAGTTTCTGACCATTAACCCCTGCCAGTCGGCGAATATTATCCGCTGCTGGCTCGACATTAATAAAGCCGCGGAAAGTGGTCGCGCCGCCGAAACACGACAAAAATCAACGAAATTGGGAACCTTTCATTGAACCCGAAGTCTAACTCCACGGAACCAATGGTGTCTGAAGCGATCAGCGACGCGGAGTGCGTCCAGAAGCTCCAGCGGGGACAAACGGATGCTTTTGAAACCTTAGTGCGTCGCCACGAGAAAACGATCTTCAATTTAGTCTACCGTATGTTAGGCGATTACGACGAAGCCGCGGAGACATCCCAAGAGGTGTTTCTTTCCGCATACCGCGCCATCGGCCAGTTTCGCGGCGAGTCGAATTTTTCCACCTGGCTTTACCGCATCGCGCTCAACCATGCGACGACACGGCGAAAGAACCTTAGCACCCGCCAGCAGCGTAACGTCTCACTGGAAATGACCGAACCGATTAGCGATCCCCAGCCCGGCCCCGCCGAAACCTTGGAAAAAAAAGAAATCCGCGAACATGTGCAGAAGGCGTTAAATAAT